>PLTD01000206.1:34962-105776 GCA_003165335.1 Rhodospirillales bacterium
GTTCACGGCGGGGAAGATGTTAAGAATGTTTCTATCGACCCAGCGCGGGAATAACGGAACTCAGACGTAAGATGGTCAGATGATCTGATGGGTCAGGCATCTACCGCCTCTGCATTCATCCCTCGTGGGGGCGGAAACTAGCTAACTTGGGGCCGTCCACCTGTGGGCGGCCCTTTATTTTACCCATCTGCAAACCCTCACTTTTTCGCCAGCCAATGGTCGTGTAGGAAACTTCCTGAATAGGGATGTCGTTAAACGAACTGCGCCGCATGGAGGGAAGAGAACCAATGCCGACCGAAACAATCACGCTAAACGACGCGATCCATTTCGACGACACCACGGACCTTGTCGTTGTCGGCATGGGCGCTGCCGGCGCCTCTGCAGCGATTGAAGGTCGCGCGGCTGGCCTGGACGTTGTGGTGCTGGAACGCGCGTCGGCCGGCGGTGGTTCGAGCGCGCTTTGCGGCGGGTTCATCTATCTGGGCGGCGGTACACGCGTTCAGAAGCTGAACGGCTTCGACGACACGGTCGAGGATATGTTTAAATATTTGATGGCGATGACGCCCAACGCCGACGAAGAAAAGATTCGGCTGTATTGCGAGAACAGCCTGGAGCATTTCGATTGGCTTGAGCGTCAGGGGATTGTTTTCAACAACGGATTTTATCCCGACAAGCATGTCGAACATTCGACCGAAGACGGGCTGGCCTGGACCGGAAACGAAAAGGTCTGGCCCTTCAGCGAGCAGGCCCACGCCTATCCGCGCGGCCACAAGGTAACGGTCGAAGGAGGCCAGCAGGAACTCGGCATGGGCGGCCGCAAGATGATGGGCATTTTGATCAAGCGGGTCGAAGAGTCCGGCGCCCGGATTATCGTCGACGCCAACGTCAAGAACCTGATCGTGGACGGCTCAGGCAGCGTCGTCGGTGTGCGCTACAAGACATTCGAAGGCGAGCGCAACATCCGAGCTCGGAGAGGCGTACTGATCTCGACAGGCGGCTTCGCGATGAACAAGGAGATGTCTGAGCGACTGATGCCGATATTGGCCGACGAACGGGTCAATATCGTCGGAAGCACCTATTCGGACGGCAGCGGCATCGAATTGGGCTTGTCGGCGGGCGGTGTGCTGCAGGATGTCGGCTACCTCCTGACCGCGCCCTTCTATCCCCCTGCCCAGCTCATGAAGGGGCTTTTGGTCAACAAGGCCGGTAAGCGCTTTGTCGCGGAAGATTCCTATCACGGCCGCACAAGCGGTGCGATCCTGCTTCAGCCCGAACAGACAGCCTATCTGATCCTGGACAATGCCATGTTCGATCGGCCGCTGATGGGTGGACAACAGTTGGTCGATGCCTGGGATAACTTCGCCGATATGGAGCGCGACCTCGGCATGCCTGCAAGCGCCTTGCAGAAGACGCTGGCTGATTACAACGCCAATGCCGCTTCACATCATGAGGACCCTGAGTTCCACAAATATCACGACTGGGTTCAGCCGCTGGTCGAACCGCCCTTCGCAGCACTCGACTGCTCGCTCGGCCACGCCTATTTCAGCGGCTTTTCTCTGGGCGGCCTCGCTACGAACGCCAAGGCCCAGGTACTGAACGCCAAAGGGAAGGTTATTGCGGGTCTTTACGCCGCAGGCGCATGTGCCACGAACATTGCCAAGGACGGAATGGGTTACTCCAGCGGCACCTGTGTGGGCGAATCGACCTTCTTCGGCCGTCAGGCTGGGATCAACGCGGCGCGGGCCTAGCTTATTATGCAGGTCCTTTCAGCCCAAATTCGCTGCGCATCTTCCAGACTGCGTCATCGGGATCGCGGTTCGCAATGACCCAGGCAGGACTGAGCGTCATACCTTCAGGCGCTGCCTGGCCGGTGAGCGTTTCGGCGATACAGACGCGGCGGGCAATCTTCCATTGTCCATCCCGCCGCTCGAACCGGTCAATATAGCGGCCGAGGGATCGCATATCGATATTGCCCGATTCGCCCGCCTCGGCGCCGAGCAAGGCCACCCGCATCATCGCCGGCAAATGTGCGTTGCGCAGATAGGCCAGATAATAGGTCTCGACAATCGCCCCGTCCGGGCTGTCGAACTCTACAAGAATGTTGGTCAGAAGATGCGCCGATTGCTCGATCACCGCGTGGCGTAGCTGAACCTGCGCGATCATATCTTCGATCGTTCCCTTGAAATCCCCTTGATCGACTGTCGCGCCGGGATGAAACGCAGATTGCAGGAATTCCCAATTGCGGCGATCGATGCCGCGGGCGTAGCGGTGCAAGCAATCCTGTATTGCCAATCGGTCGGCGAGGCGTTGCAGTTCGGTGGGTGCTTGGCTCATCAATTGCCTGCCTTCTTACGCCTGCGATATTTCTCGACCATATAGGCCCCTGCTGCGACCGAGCCGCCATCGACCGGCATGATAACGCCCGAGATGTAACTGGCCTCAGGCGAAGCGAAGAAGGCGACGGCGTGGGCGATTTCCTCGACCTTTCCCAAGCGTCGAACCGGGATATGTTCGGCGCGTTCGGCATAGACATCGGCCGGCCAAGCGGAACGGAGCAGTTCGGTATCGATCGGCCCCGGGGCGACACCATTGGCAGTGATCCCGTAATCGCCCAATTCCAGCGCCATGGCCCGCACCAGCCCAATGACCCCCGCCTTGGCTGCGCCATAGGCCGCAAGATCGATCGGCCCCATAAAGCCAGCCACCGAAGAAATGCAGACGATACGCCCATAACCACGCGTCCGCATGTCCTTGGCTGCAGCCTGAGAGCAATAGAACGTGCCGGACATATGGACGTTGAGTTGAGCCAGCCAGCTTTCCTTTGTGATCTCAAGGAAAGGTGCGGATTTAGACGTACCGGCGTTGTTGACAAGAATATCGATCTTGCCGAAAGCATCGACCGTGCCTGCGGTCAGTCCCTGCGCCTGGTCATAGTCGCCGACATCGGCAGTCGCAGCCCAGGAACGGCGGCCCAGTTTGCGGATTTCCTCGGCGGTCGCCTCAGCCCACTCGGCGTTGATATCGGCGATTGCGACGTCGGCTCCGCCCCGCGCCAATCTCAATGCGATCGCTTTTCCAATGCCGCGCCCTGCCCCGGTTACAAGCGCCGCCTGCCCGTCGAATTCCGCCATTATCTTCCCCGTTTAATTAACCGTCAGTGCGCAAGCACTAACACGAACGCGCGGAGCGAGACAGAATTTCTGAGGCGTCAGACCAGTCGGCTGTGGTGCATCGCGGCCTCGATATAGGACGCGAAAAGCGGGTGCGGCTCAAAGGGCTTGGATTTCAGCTCTGGGTGAAACTGCACGCCGACAAACCAGGGGTGGTTCGGAATTTCGACGATTTCAGGCAGTTGACCATCCGGCGAGAGGCCTGAGAAGCGAAGCCCCGCATCTTCCAGTGCCGATCTGTAGTTGATGTTCACCTCATAGCGATGGCGATGGCGCTCAGATATCTCGTCCGCACCGTAGATTGCTCGCGCCCGCGTGGCCGGAACCAAGTGGCAAGGGTAGGCGCCCAGACGCATCGTGCCGCCCAGATCGCCGTTCGTTGAGCGCTGTTCAAGTTCGTTTCCACGGACCCATTCGGTCATCAGCCCGACGATCGGATGCTCGCACTGGCCAAATTCACTCGAGCCGGCGCCCTTGAGGCCGGCCATGTGCCGCGCGGACTCGATCACCGCCATTTGCATGCCGAAGCAAATGCCGAGATAGGGCACAGAACGCTCGCGCGCGAATTGCGCGGCACGGATCATCCCCTCGGTCCCACGATTGCCGAAGCCGCCGGGCACAAGAATGGCGTGAGCGCTTTCGAGATGATGGATGACGCCATAGGGGTAATCCGGCCGCTCGAAAATCTCGCTGTCCAGCCACTGTAGTTTGACCCGGACATTGTTGGCGATGCCGCCGTGGGTCAGCGCCTCAGCTAGAGACTTATAACTGTCGAGCAGCGAGGTATATTTACCAACTATGGCAATCGTCACCTCGCCCTCGGGATGCTGGACCCGATCGACGATGCCGCGCCAGCGTTTCAGATCCGGCGGTCGTGCCTGAATGCCGAAATAGGCAAGGACCTGCTCGTCAAATCCTTGCTCGGAATAGCTGATCGGCACCTGATAGATCGTCGAGACATCCAGGGCGGCGATAACACGCTCGGGCAGGATATTGCAGAACAGGGCGATCTTGCGACGCTGATCCGGCGGTATAGGCATGTCGGAGCGGCACAGCAGCATGGAAGGCTGAATTCCGACCGACAGGAGTTCCTTCACCGAATGCTGGGTCGGCTTGGTCTTGAGCTCGCCGGCCGCCGGCAGATAGGGAACCAGGGTGACATGGATGAAAAGGGCATTCGCGCTGCCGACCTCATTGCCGAACTGGCGGATGGCCTCGAGAAACGGCAGGCTTTCGATGTCGCCCACCGTTCCGCCGATCTCACACAGCAGGAAGTCGGCATCGCCGATATCGGAGCGGATGAAGGCTTTGATTTCGTCGGTGACATGGGGAATGACCTGAACGGTTGCGCCCAAATAGTCGCCGCGGCGTTCCTTCGCCAAAATGTCCGAATAAATCCGACCGGTCGTAATATTATCGGTCCGCCGCGCCGAAACGCCCGTAAAGCGCTCGTAGTGGCCGAGGTCGANNCCGAGGTCGAGATCGGTCTCGGCACCATCGTCGGTGACGAACACCTCGCCATGCTGGGTCGGACTCATCGTTCCCGGATCGATGTTGAGATAAGGATCCAGCTTGCGCAGACGGACTTTAAAGCCCCGTGTCTGCAACAACGATCCCAGAGCGGCGGATGCCAAGCCCTTGCCGAGCGAGGAAACCACACCGCCCGTGATGAAGATGAAGCGCGTCATAAACGACCCCGCCTTCCTTCCGGCGACTCGACCGAACCCTGACGAAGTGTAGTCGTCCCCAGACCGCGCGTCACTGTCCGGGCGTGTGGGCCGTGCCCGTCTGCGGAGCCTTCTTATCTTGCGTGGCCGGAGCTATCGGCCCACCCGGCTTTGTGGCGGGAACCAGCGCTTGCGGCGCCGCAGGGGGCGGAACAGCAAGCGGTGCGGCCGGCGTCGTCACCGGTGCCGCCGGAGCTGGAAGCTGAGAGCTAAGAGGCTTCTCGGTCGGCGCAGGTAGCGACGAGGGCAGCGTATCACTAGGCGTCTGCGCAGGCTCAGCCGGTAGGGCTGCCTTCGATGACTGGCCAGGAACGTCGAATATCGATTTTGGCGCGGTGTTCGGCTTTGCCAAAAGCGCCAAGGACAAGCAGGTCAGCATGAACAACGCAGCCAGAATCGCAGTAACGCGCGTCAGAAAATTCGCCGTTCCGCGCACGCTCATGAACGAGCCGGCACCACCTGATGAGCCTATACCCAGGCCGCCGCCTTCCGAACGCTGCAGAAGCACGACACCGATTAGACCGATCGCCAAGAAAACCTGAAAGACGCGAAGAACAATTTCCATCAATAAATCCGGTCGAAGATCAAGCTTCGCTTAAGAGAAGAACGCGATCTTGTAGCGGCTTGTCCGCTTAGTTGCCAATAGCCGCTTATGTCGCGTCGGCAATTGCCATGAAATCGCCCGCATCCAGACTGGCACCGCCGATCAATGCGCCGCCGACCAGGTCGAGCGACAATATTTCAGCTGCGTTGTTAGGTTTAACCGATCCGCCATAGATAATCAGGCCGCAAGCAGCGCCATCCGACTTACCGGCCAGTGCCTCACGAATGATATGGTGCATGGTTGCAATATCGTCCAGGGTGGCCGCTCTGCCCGTGCCGATCGCCCAGACCGGCTCATATGCGACCACCAGCGCGTCGCCCTCGATTCCGTCCGGTACCGATGTTCTAACCTGTTCGCGAACCACCGCTTCCGCTTGGCCGTCCTCCCGCTGTGCAAGAGTTTCTCCGACACAGATAATCGGAATCAAGCCGTGACGGCGTGCGGCCATCGCCTTCACGTGAACAAGCTGATCTGTTTCGCCGTGCATGGCGCGACGTTCGGAGTGACCAAGAATGACATGGCTCGACCCCAGGTCGCGCAGCATTCCGGCCGATATGTCGCCGGTAAAGGCGCCGTTGACGCCGGGATGGCAGTTCTGTCCACCGACCAGAACACCCGAAGCGGCCAGTGGTTTGGCCATTTCGCCGATAAGCGTCGCCGGCGGGCAGATCAGCAATTGCCGGCCCGGCCGCGCGTCAGGCTTTAGCCCGCGAAGCTTCGATAGAAAATCCGCCGCCTCCGCGCGGGTGCCGTTCATCTTCCAGTTGCCTGCGATCAGCATCGGCCGTGCCATTAGAATAATCCCTCTAAATCTTCGTCTTTTCGAGCATTCGCCCCTACGCGGGCCAATACGCGCTTTTTCGCTTCACCCCGGTCATAGTCCGAAACATAGAGTAAACCGGCGAGTCGTCGCACCAGGGCATCTTCGTCGGGATGAAGTACGCCGTCAGCATAGGCGACTTCCCACAGCATCTCGATCACCAGAACTCGCCCGGCATTGTCGAGCCGTTCGATGGCGATCCGGGTAAAGGGGTAAAGCTGGCTCGATTCGTCGGCCTGACGTTCCGCCTTGACGAGCAATCGGCCGACCGCGTCAGGCGCAAGTCCGAAACGTTCGCCAAGGAGCCTTTCGATAGTCAAGCGCTCCACGGCGTCGAACGTATCATCCATTGTCGCGGCATGGACCAATAGCGCCGCGACTGCGACCTGAAGTTTATCGAAATTTCCGGGAACCGACGAACCGGCGGCGCCGGCGAGGAATGAAAGAATATTGTTGAACATCGGCAGTGGATAAACCCCCGACGCCCGTCGGATCAACCTTTGCCCAGCAAACCAAACCGGCGGAGCAGCCAGGGCATAGTCAGCCCCTGGACAAAAATCGAGAAAGCGACGACCGCAAAAGACACCACCACGATCTGATGCTGCTCAGGCACCACAGTCGGTAAAGCCAAAGCCAGGGCCAAGGCCAAGGCGCCACGCAAACCGCCCCAGACCAACACATGCTGACAGCGTATATCAACCTTAACGGCGGTCCGACTGAACAAGGCACTCAACGGATAGACAGCGAGTGCCCGCCCAAACAGCACGACGAGGATGGCAACGGCCGCCATGCCGGAAACCAGATGAATCGGCTGATGTGCCTCATGTCCGCCAATCAGAATAAAAACGAACGAATTCACCAGGAAAGCGGCGTATTCCCAGAAGGCGGAGACATAGGGCCGCCCGCTTTTGGATATGCCCCGCTTCCCGTCGGCGTTTCCGAACAGCAAGCCCGCCGCCAATGAAGCCAAAACTCCAGACATGTGAAAATGCTCTGCAGCCAGAAACGAGCCGTAGGCAGCGATGGTCGTCAACGTAATTTCGACCAGATGATCTTCAGTGCGCCCCGAGATGACCAGCATGACGCCTGCGACGGCGAGGCCGACAGCGACTCCGCCCACCGCGGTCCAAATAAGCGCTCCGGCGATAGCACCGGGAGTAACTGCCCCGTCCGAGACGATTGCGACCAAGAGACTGAAGCCCACCGCGGCGGCACCGTCGTTAAGCAGGCTCTCCGATTCGACGACCATGCTGAGCCGCGGCTCGGCTTTCATCTCCTTGAAGGAGGCGATAACGGAAACAGGATCGGTCGCAGCGATCAAAATTCCAAAGAAGGCGGCCCCGATCCAACTCCAGCCGACCAGAAGATGCATAGCCGCGGCCACGAATGCCGCGGCTATCACGACGCCAGGAAAGGCCAGCGTAGCGGTCAGCGGCAGATCGCGCCGAAAATCGGCCCATTTGAGCTGGAGTGCAGCCTCAAAGATCAAGGGCGGGAGGAATACGCTGAATATGAGACCGCGCGTCAGCGGCAGATCGATGCCGTTGGGCAATAGCGCCAACACGATTCCTGCGGTTACCAATCCAACGCTGTAGGGCAGCCTGGCGCGCCGCGATATGATCGCAACCAGCGACGCCGTCAGCAGCACGAACAGGATTGTGACGATCGAAAATCCAGTCAAACCAGTCCCCGAATACCCGGGCGGAGAAAGCCGCACCCGATAATAGCTTTGTGCATCAGTTATCGTTCGGCGAATAGCCGTTGGACGCGACCGACAGTCGGGTTGCCCGGTGAAAGGTCACACCTTAAGATGCGCGGCTCTTTGAAAAGGGCGCCCCGAACCGGGCTCGCCCCTCGCGCATGTTGGTCCAATGCTTCAGTCTTTTCGCGTCATTATCAACTCGTTTGTCGGGAAGGTGTTTTTCAGCATCCTTCTGCTGACATTTGCCCTATTGGGCGTCGGCTACGGCTTTCGAGATTTGCTGCTGGGTGCAACCAGCGACCACGACGCAGCCACCGTAGGCGACGCAACCATCTCGCTGAACGATTTGGACCGGCAATATCGCCGACAAATGTCGAATATCCAGCGCCAGGCCGGGGCCGGTTTCAACCCGACGACGCAACAAAAGCAGGAACTGGTCCGGGCCACGCTCGACAACGAAGTCACCGACGCCCTATTCGCCCAACAGGCAGATAAGGACGGCTTTCGCGTCGGGGACAGTCTGGTTCGAAAAGTCATCGAGTCCGAACCGTCTTTCGCCGGAGCGGACAAACGGTTCGATCCGGCCCATTTCCGGATGCTGCTGGAAAATCAGGGGCTGACCGAATCGAGCTTTGTTCCGCTCATTCGATCCAGCCTTTCGCGCCAACTTGTCGTGAATCCGATAGCGAGCAGCGCCGTGGTTCCCAAAACGCTGGTCGAGGATATCTACCGCTATCGAAACGAACAGCGCGTCGCCGACACCGTGACAATACCAGACTCTGCCGCGACCAATGTTCCGGCGCCGACCGATGCGGACGTCGACACCTATTATAAGGCGCATGCAGTTCAATTCACCGCGCCGGAATACCGGACGTTCACCGTCCTGTCTCTCACGCCCGACCTTTTCGTTGCAGAAATCAAACCGACAGACGACGAGCTCCACGCCGTTTATGATCAGCACAAGGCAGAATATATCGCCCCGGAGAAACGCAAAATTACCCAGCTCGTCCTTAGCGACAAGGCTTCGGCAGATGCAGTCGCCAAGGCCATTCAGCCCGGCAAGACTTTAGCCGATGCGGCCAAAACCGCGGGAGGCGGGAAGGTTCAGCCGATCACGCTCGATTTCCTGGCAGAAGACGAATATCCCGAGGCGCTTCGTGCACCGGTATTCGCCGCCGCCAAGGACGCTATCGTCGGACCGGTACAGACACCACTCGGCTGGCACGTCATTCACATCGACGATGTCCAGGCCGGGCACGATGTGCCGTTCGATCAGGTCAAGAATATACTGATAGATCAGGTCAAGCATGACTCGGCTGTCGATAAGCTTTCCGAGCAAATCGACAAGTTGGGCGACAAGCTGGTCGGCGGAACGCCGATGGAAACAATCGCCAGCGGCCTAAATGCCACCCCAATCAAGATCGCTTCGGTCAATGCCAAAGGTGAGCCCGGCGTGCCTGACAGCGCAAAGTCGGACCCGACAAAGCCTGCCCCCGCCAAACCGAAACCAGACTGGACCACTTCGGCATTCCAGCTCCAGCAAGGCGAGACCAGTGCGTTTCAGGATGACAAAGAGGGCGGTTATTATGCAGTTCGACTGGATGGGATTACGCCGCCATCGCTTCGTCCATTGGCAGAGGTGCGCGTTGAAATCGTCACCGATTGGACCAAGGAACAGCAGGCCGCCCAGATCGTGAAGCGTGCCCAGGATCTTGCCGCAAAGGCGCGGGCGGGCACACCGCTCAGCCAGATTGCAAGTGAGGCCGGTCTGACGGTCGAGACCACTGCACCCGTTATGCGGGAACCTGTGGCCGGTGGAGACACAGCGACACCCGCACTGACAGAGGCACTGTTCCAGTTGAACAAGGTCGGCGATATCGTGACGGTGGATGGCGATAATGGGCAGATCATCGCCCGTTTGAAAGAGATTCGCCCGGCCGATCCTGCTGCCGCCGGATCCAAGCTGATTCCCATCGAGAAGGAATTGAGCAAGGCGATGCAGGCAGACAGCCTTGAACAATATCGCGCCGGGCTGCGTGAAAGCACCAAGGTGAAAATCAACCCACGGGCAGTGGAGACCGTAGCCGGCCAATGACAGCACTCGCTCAAGCATATGAAGGCGATGCCGACGGTTTCGCCGCCCGCTATCTGGCCGCTCAACCACAACTCGTCTGGAGGCGCGCTGTTGCGGATCTTGAGACGCCTGTCTCGGCGATGCTCAAACTCGGCACCGGCAAGCCCTATGCCTTTCTGCTGGAATCGGTCGAGGGCGGCAAAAGCCTGGGCCGCTATTCGGTCATCGGTCTGGCGCCCGACCTAGTCTGGCGTTGCAAGGACGGCCGGGTCGAGGTTAATCGCGACGCGCTGGCCAACCCGCACGGCCCGTTCGCCGAAACCGGCGAATCAGCGCTGGAATCGCTGCGCGCGCTGATCGACGAAAGCCGGATCGAACCGACGCCGGGCCTGCCGCCGATGGCGAGCGGGCTGTTCGGCTACCTTGGCTATGACATGATCAAACTGGTCGAGCGCTTGCCATCGGCTAACCCAGACGACCTGAAGGTGCCGGATGCGGTGCTGGTCCGGCCGAGCATCGTTCTCGTGTTCGATTCGATCGAGCGCGATGTGCGTATCGTAACCCCAGTATGGCCCAGTACCGAACTTTCAGCCACTTCGGCAGAAGTATCCGCCCATGATCGCATCGACGCCGTCATCGCGGCACTTTCGCGCTCACTGCCCTCGACCCCGATATTTTCCCCGGTGGCGACCGGGATTGGGCGACCGCAGCCCGAATCGAATACGGGCAAGGCCAAATATTGCGCGATCGTTGAAAAGGTCAAGGACTATATCCGGGCTGGCGACGCCTACCAGGTCGTACCCTCCCACCGAATGAGCGCGCCTTTTGCCCAGTCGGCGCTGGCATTTTATCGGTCGCTCAGACGGTTGAACCCATCGCCTTTTCTGTTCCTTCTCGATTTCGACGGGTTTTCGGTTGTCGGCTCAAGTCCGGAGATTCTCGTGCGATTGCGCGACGGCGAGGTAACCATCCGCCCGCTCGCCGGCACCCGCCGCCGGGGAGAGACCGTGGAAGAGGACCATGCCTTGGCGGAGGAGCTCCTGGCCGATCCGAAGGAAATATCGGAGCATCTGATGCTGCTGGATCTCGGACGCAACGACGTAGGCCGGGTGGCGAAAATCGGTTCAGTTCACGTCACAGAAAAAATGGTGATCGAACGCTATTCCCATGTCATGCACATCGTCTCAAATGTCGTCGGCCAGATAAGTCCCGAACTGGATGCGATCGATGCACTGTTTGCCGGCTTTCCCGCAGGAACGGTCAGCGGCGCGCCGAAGATCAGGGCGATGGAAATCATCGACGAATTGGAGGTATCCAGGCGCGGTGTCTATGGCGGCGCGGTTGGTTATTTCGGCTCTGACGGGGCGCTGGACACCTGTATTGCACTACGCACCGCAGTGCTAAAGGACGGCATGCTCCATGTTCAAGCCGGCGGCGGCGTCGTCGCCGACAGCGACCCTGAGGCCGAATATCAGGAGACCGTCAATAAGGCCGCCGCCCTGTTTCGCGCCGCCGAGCAGGCGCCCGCCTTCGACGACCGTGAGAAGAACTAATGAAGCTGCTTCTGATCGATAATTACGACAGCTTCACCTACAATCTCGTCCAGTTCCTGGGCGACCTTGGGGCGGAAACCCAAGTTCTGCGCAACGATGCGGCGACGGCCGAAGAGGCGATTGCGATCGGGGCGGCAGGGATCATCCTGTCACCGGGTCCATGTGCGCCGGATCAAGCCGGAATTTGCCTGAAACTAATCAAGCTTTGCGCCATGCACCACCTACCCCTGCTTGGCGTTTGCCTGGGACACCAGGCGATAGGCCAAGCTTTCGGGGGTAAAGTTATCCGCGCTCCCCATCCAATGCACGGTAAGGTTAGCCTTGTTACTCATGACAGCAGCGGCCTATTCGAAGGCCTACCGCCTATATTCAAGGCCACCCGTTATCACTCTCTGATCGTCGAGCGGGCGTCCCTGCCCCATGAGTTGAGGATCACGGCAGAGACGGCCGACGGGTTGATTATGGGACTCGCCCATAACCGGCTACCGATCCACGGCGTGCAATTCCACCCGGAAAGCATCGCATCGGAATACGGCCACGAACTGCTTCAGAATTTCCTTGATCTCGCGGGGACGAGGAAGGCGGCGTGAGCACTCCCCTTGCGCTCCAGCCCTTGCTGGCGCGCCTCGTCCAGGGCAACCGGCTGAGCGAAAGCGATGCCGAACAGCTGTTCGAAGCGATCATAGCCGATAAGGCAACCCCGGCTCAGATCGGCGCGGCACTGACTGCGATGGCGATCCGCGGCGAAACCGTGGAAGAACTGACCGCCGCAGTCAGGACCATGCGAAAGCACTTGATACCCATATCCGGCGGAACCGATGCGATAGACTGCTGCGGTACAGGCGGAGACGGTCACGGCACGCTTAATATATCAACGGCAGTCGCCTTCGTCGTCGCGGCCTGCGGCGTGCCGGTCGCCAAGCACGGCAATCGCGCAGCATCATCGCGGTCGGGTGCGGCGGACGTATTGGGAGCGCTGGGAATTCCGATTGCCTGCCCAGAAAAGGCTGAACAGATGTTGGCCAGGCACGGGCTCGCATTCATGTTCGCGCCGACCCATCATCCGGCTATGCGCGCTGTCGGTGCAATCCGGCGCGAACTGGGATTCCGCACGCTGTTCAACCTGGCCGGTCCGCTTTCGAACCCAGCCAATACCCGGCGGCAACTGGTCGGCGTCTATGACGCGCGCTGGCTGATTCCGGTTGCGGAGTCGCTGAAGCGGCTTGGCTCGCTCTCAGCCTGGGTCGTTCACGGAAGCGACGGACTGGACGAACTGACAATCACCGGGGCCAGTGAGGTCGCGATCCTGGCCGAAGGCAGAATCGAGCGCCGAACGGTGGTGCCTGAAGACGCAGGATTACCCCGCGCGTCGCTCGCCGATATTCAAGGGGGCGATCCTTCGGAGAATGCCGCGGCGCTTACACGTTTGCTGAACGGCGAAACCGGAGCCTATCGCAATATCGTTTTGCTGAACGCGGCAGCAGGGCTGATGGTGGCGGGCAAGGCAGCGGATTTGACTGCCGGAGTGGCGCTGGCAGAAGCCGCCATCGACGATGGCCGCGCTCGCGCTCTGCTGAAAAATCTGGCAGATGATTTAACGGATACTGACCTGTGAACAATGTTTTAGATGATATACTTCGAGTTAAAGCTGAGCATGTTGCGGCGCGCAAGCGCCTTCTGACCCAGGCCGAAGTCGAACTGCTGGCGCTAGGTGCAACGCCGCCGCGCGGCTTTGCCCAATCATTGCACGCGGTGGCCGCCGACGGACGGTTCGCATTGATTGCCGAAATGAAGCGTCGCTCGCCCAGCGGCGGTGCGATTAGACCGGGTTTCAATCCCGCAGCGATCGCTAGAGACTATCAATCTGCTGGTGCGGCATGCCTCTCCGTGTTGACCGACGAGCCCTTTTTCGGGGGCGAAGAAGGCGATCTGCCTGCCGCCCGGACAGCAGTTCTGCTGCCGATCTTGCGCAAGGATTTCATGATCGACCCCTATCAGATCGCGGAATCCCGTGCTCTGGGCGCCGATTGCATTCTGCTGATCGTGGCGGCTCTCAGCGACGATCAGCTTACTGAACTGCTGATCGAGACACGTCAGTGGCTCATGGACGCGCTGATCGAGGTCCATGACGAAGAGGAGCTCGACCGAGCCTTGGCACTCGATGCTCATCTAATCGGTATCAACAACCGCAACCTGAAGACCTTAAAGACCGATCTGGCGACATTTGAACGGCTAGCGCCCCGGGTGCCCCAGGACCGGCTTCTTGTCGCGGAAAGCGGCCTTCGCACCACAGCCGATCTGCAACGCATGGTGAACGCCAGAGCAGGAGCCTTCCTGGTCGGTGAAAGCTTGTTGCGGCAGGAGGATTTGGTTGGGGCCACCCGGGAACTGTTGGGCGAGGCCGTTTAGAGTCAGAAGACCAGAATCGCCGCCCGCACGGTGATGGCCAGCAACACAAGGGAACTCAGCGTAAAGACTGCAAAGCGGATCATGACCTGGTTGATCAAGGCCTGAATCAAGCTGTGTACGACGCGAAATCCGACATATGCCTTGGCGAGGTCCGCGTTCAGGCCACTGCCCCCGCCCGCCAATGCAAGCACCAGGGCCACAGCGTAGAATAGGGTCGGGGTTCCATCAGATGGTTGTAGTTGTCGGCCTTCCAGCGGACTTGCGCCGGAATCTGCGCCATAAATTCCGATGGCATGCGATGGGGATCATAGACGATCCTAGCCTTCGCGATCGCCGGTATGCGCGTCGCATACATCCAGCCCCACATGACGAAGGACCAAAGGACAAGTGCGATCACCGGCGCCAATATCGGGCTGGGCACTTCTCGATCTCCAGGTAAGGTTAAGTTCAGCAGTAGCTCAAACCAGAATAGCCGATACGATCTGACAGTTGCTGATGGAAAAGCTGTACGCCCTTCTCGTTCCGGCCGATCAGCGCGTAGCCGTGTTCGCCCTGGGAAAGGCCGCGGCCGCATCCTTCCCATACCGGAGCATCCTGGCCGACGGCCTTAGCTGCGCGGGCCGCCATTTCAGACGGAGTCGGCATGCCATCAGGCGCTTCCTTGAGCGGGCTTAACCAGCCGTAGCGCAGAAATGCCTCCGAGACAGTCGCTCCGGGTGTCAGGTCGGCGTAGATCACCCCATAGAGTTCGTGAGCCAGCAGCAGTCCGGGCGCGATCAGCCAAACGCAGCCGATATTTTCCATCGGCTTCCACTCTGCCTCGGGCGTCGCCCGCAATCGCGCCACGTCGCCCTTTCCGAACATCGGCATGCCGTAACGGACGTGGGGCCCGAAGGTGTCGTAGAACGCGAGATCGATCGCTGATGCCTGGGGGTTCAGCGCGAAGGTGCCGGGATGGACATGCGGCACATGCAAGCCCTCCAGCAATCCCTCGGCCACCGATTTCCAGTTTGCCTTAAGCGGAGCTTCGGTCAGCGAGGAATAATATGCCATGTTTGCGCAACCGAGCGTTGCAAGCTCGGCGTCCAATTCGGAGCCCAGATGGGCCGCAACGTCGATCGGGTGGCTGGGCGTAAGCACCACCCAGATGAAGCCGTGCCGCTCCTGGCTGGGAAGTTCGACAAGCCCGAGCTTTGTCAGGTCCAGCCCATCATAGCGGTCGCGCAGAGGCATGCTGATCAGGCGGCCTTTTGAATCATAGTTCCAGGCGTGATACGGGCAGGAAAAACGCTTAGCGCTGCCGCACCCCTTCGCCGGCTCAGCCCCGCGGTGGCGACAGTAATTCAAGAAAGCATGCGCGACGCCATCCTCATCGCGGGTCAGCAACAGTGAACGGCCGACGGCGTTGCGGACTAGGTAATCGTGCGGGTTGGCGATCTCGGTAGCGGCGATAAGAGCCAGAGGCGAAGTTTCAAACAGCGCCTTCTCTTTGGCGGCGAGGCCAGGATCGCTGTAATATTCAAGCGGAACCCGCATATGCGCATTGGCCAGTTCCGGCGTCTGTGTCTCAACAAGCGTCAGAGCCCGTCTCATCAAACCTATGGCTACATCGTGCTGCACGAAATCCCCTCCCCGCGCCGTTTTAGATGGCGTCCGGAGTGATGATGCCACTGCCTGCGCAGCAAGGGAACCGTCATGCGGCCTTTCCTTGCTGCGCAGATTATACACCGATCAGTGGGGCGACAGTTTTCGATACAGATGCCAAGTCGCGTGCCCCAACACGGGCATCACGAAGGCCAAGCCGACAAAGAGCGGGATCGAACCCAGCACCAGCCCGGCGACAACGATCATCCCCCAAACCGCCAGCGGTCCGGGATTGGCGAGCACCGCGCGAACCGACGTTCCGACCGCAACATCGAGCCCGACATCGTCGCGGTCGATCAACAGCGGGAACGAAACGATCGTCAGTGTGAAGACCGACACCGCAAAGACGAAACCGACACCCACACCGACCCCGATCAGCGTCCAGCCAGCGCTGGTGGTCAGCACGTCCTGCGCAAAGCTAAGGATCGAATCCGGATGGTAGTGCGGGCCAAAAGCCATGCCGAAAATAGCCTGAGCTGCGAACACCCACAGCAGAAAGATCGCCATAAGCATCAGGCCAAGCATCGCAATCGCGCCGGCGGAGGGTGAGCGTAGGATCTGAAAGGCTGTTGCCCAACTGACCGTGACGCCCTGTTCGCGCCGCCGGCTCATCTCATAAAGCCCGATCCCGAGGAAGGGCCCGATCAGCGCAAAGCCGGAGGCCAGCGGAAACAACATCTGAAACAATCCATGTCCGATCACCAGCCGGGCCAGGAACAAGCCGATAACGGGATAGATGACGCACAAGAAAATCACGTCGGTTCGATAAGCCGCGAAATCCAGAAAACCCGCCATCAGTGCGTCACGGAGGTCGCCCAGCGCAATCTTACGCACGGTAGGCGCCGGCGCGCGCATGGCAGCTTCGGGGCGATGAATAGCCTGCACTGCAGATTTCACACCTAAGGCGGCAATATTAAGCTGATCCGATCCCCATTCGACCGGGTTTCTTATCGTCATGTCTTCCTCCCGAATGTCAGTTTCGAGGGAAGCGCGGATCACCCCGCGATAGGACGCCCAAAACTACCGGTAACGAGAGAACCGCGACCTGCCTCATTATATTGTCGTTGAACCGCGCGTAGCTCGATTCATGGCGTCATATAGATATGTGGCTCGAACTCAGCGATTTGGAATAGCCAAAGCCGGCGCTTTCACGTCCCGCAGAATGTCTTGTGAACGACTTCTTCCGACTTTGGCGGTTGTCCGTAGACAGCGGCCCCCGGCTGGTCGTCATACGGCCTGGCCAATACGGCCATCATCTCGTCAAACACCGAAAAATCGCCTGTCTGCGCGGCAGTGATGGCCGCTTGAACGCGGTGATTGCGCGGGATGAAAGCCGGATTGACCGCGCGCATCGCGGCGCGCCTGTGTTCCGGTGCCACCTTTTCCTCAAGTAACCGTTGCCCCCATTTCCCTGCCCAGACATCGAATGCGGTGGGATCGCCAAATAACATGCGCACGGCGGCGTCACCGTCGGACAGGCCACGGAACGTAAGCGTGAAATCGGCCTTGTTTTCCGCCATCCGGTCGAGCAGGTCCTGCGCCAGTTCGGCGTCGCCCTCCCGCATCTCGAACAGGCCAAGCTTTGCAGAAAGGCCGGCGCTGTAGGCTTTGCCGAACTGTGCCGGGAATCGGTCTATCGCGGCCTGAGCAACGGCGATGCCCGTGTCCCGCTCCACCGCCAGTAACGGCAACAGCGCACCGGCCAGACGCGACAGGTTCCAATGGGCTATATGCGGCTGGTTGGCGTAGGCATAGCGGCCATGAGTGTCGATCGAGCTGTAGACCGTCGCAGGATGGAAGAAATCCATGAAGGCGCAGGGACCGTAATCGATCGTCTCGCCCGCAATCGACATATTGTCGGTGTTCATGACCCCGTGAATAAATCCGATCAGCATCCAACGCGCGACCAGCGACGCCACCCTGTCGATCACCGCATTCAATAAGGCCGCGTAAGGTTGTTCCGCCGTTGCAGCCTCGGGATAATGCCGCGCGATTACGTAATCCGCGAGCGTCCGAACACCGTCGACGTCACCCCGGTTGGCAAAGAATTCGAATGTGCCGATGCGCACATGGCTGCCTGCTACCCTCGTCAGCACCGCGCCCTGTTCAGGCAGATCGCGCCAGACGTGCTCCCCGGTCGTTACTGCGGCCAGGGCACGCGTCGTCGGTACGCCCAAGGCGGCCATCGCCTCGCTGACGATATATTCACGCAAAACCGGACCAAGCACCGCTCGGCCGTCGCCGCCGCGCGAGAAGGGCGTGCGCCCTGCCCCTTTGAGTTGAATGTCGCGGCGGACACCATCGCGATCGATGACTTCACCCAGAAGAATGGCGCGCCCGTCGCCCAATTGAGGCACCCAATTGCCGAACTGATGTCCGGCATAGGCCATCGCCAGAGGATCGGCTCCGTCGGGTACCAGGTTGCCCGCCAGCATCGCCACGCCCTGTTTTGTCTCAAGGCGGGCTGCATCGATTCCCAGATGCAGCGCAAGCGCGGCGTTCAGGCGGATCAATGCCGGCGCGGCGACTGGCGTGGGAGCCAGCTTGGCGAAGAACCTGTCGGGCAGGCGCACATAGCTGTTGTCGAAGGGGAACGGCGCAGTGGCCGTGCGCTCCAGACCATTGGGAGAAAAATCATCCATCGGGATCGTGCTTTCAGGCAATAACCGGTTTGATGGAATGTTAAATGATAACGGTTCGCAGAGCCAGCAGCCCCTAAAGCCGGTTGGCGACCTCAGCGCCTTCGTAGGTCGCCTTGACGATAAGGCCGAGGCCGGTGCTGTCGCCGACGGCGTGGCAGCTCAGACCGGCAGCCGACAGCGTATCGTACAGCGTTGTGTCGGCGACAGGATCGCCTGCCACTATCACCGTATCGGCCAGGATTATGCTGATCTTGCCGGCCAGAATCTGTATCTCGATACCGCCGGGTGTGATCCGCAGCACCGTGGCACATGTGTTGATCGCGACCTTCAACCGCTCCAACCTGCGCTCATGCTCCAGACGGCGCTTGGGGCCAATCTCGGGAGCGACCTGTTCATGTTCGCTCAGGATGCAGACATCGCGGCCCCGCTTGGCAAGAAACTCGGCCAGCTCAATTGCCGCCAGGTCTCCGCCCACGATCGCGACGCGGCGGCCAACGGGCAGCCACCAATCCGCCGCAGTGCGAACCCGCGCCGGCGTCGTGTGTCGATCGATAAAGGAACCGAGATGCTTTACGCCGAATTTGACCCAGTCGGGAATTGCGGCGGCATCCTCAAGACTTTCGCCATTGACCAATTTGCGTAGCAAAGCGCCGGTCAGCACATGGGGTAGGTCGATTCCAGCGATGTCGGCGACATCCAACCGCGCGCCTGTCGCGACAATCACCTCGTCAGGGTCCAGATCCCGGACTGATTCCAGGTCGGCGGCAACGCCAAGCCGAACATCGACTCGCAGACTCTCCATCTGGTTGATCAGAAAATCCAGAAACCGCCCATTGTCGGCGTGGACTGTGGCCGCGAGCGTCAAGGAGCCGCCCAGGCGGCGGCGTTTCTCCACCAGGACAACTTTATGCCCGCGCAGCGTTGCGACCCGCGCCGCCTCCATCCCGCCCGGACCGCCGCCGATGATGACGATTCGTTTCAACTTGGCCACCGGCGCATAGGTGAGGCTTTGTTCGCGTCCGCTGGCGGCGTTAATTGCGCAGGCCATTTTCGAATCGACGGGCCAGAGGAACATCGAATCGATGCAATTCTCGCAGGAGATGCAGCGGCGAATTTCCTTCTGCCGGCCGGAGGCGACCTTGTTGGCGAATTCGGGGTCGGCCAGCAGAGGGCGGGCCATTACGATCAGATCCGCTTTGTCCTGCAGCAGAATCTGCTCAGCATAGGCCGGGTCGTGAATGCGCCCGACGACCATCACAGGCACTTCGACCGCACGCTTGATCGCCTCAGCCTGAGGCACGTTGTAACCGTCCGGGTACTCTGAGCCGCAGACAATCTGGGACACGGTGCGGTCGCTGACGCCTCCCGAAACATGAAAGGCGTCGACACCGGCCTCGACCAGTAGCGGAGCGATCCGGGCCGTGTCGTACGAGGCGCGACCGCCAGGCAAGCGCTCGAAACCGGATATGCGAAGGGTGATCGGGAAATCCTGCCCCGCAACTGCCTTGATTCGCTTCAGTACGCGGGTCAGCAGGCGCGTACGATTCTCAACCGTATCGGCACCGTATTCGTCCTGGCGGATATTCCTGACGGGCGACAGGAAGGTGCCGAGCAGCATATAGCCGTGGGCGGCGTGCAGCTCCATGCCATCATAGCCAGCTTCCCGCGCGCGCCGGGCAGCCTGGCCATATTGCTCGACGATCCCATCCAGTTCCGCGACCGCCAGTGCGCGGGACGGCACGCTTGTCGAAGCGCCGAGCACCACACTGGGGCCGACGGATTGCTCTCCGTGATAAAGCCAGATCAGCGATTCTGGGCCCGGATGGGTAATCTGCGGCTGAACTTTCACACCATGAGCGTGCAGGGCGTCAGTCAGCCGCCGGTGGCCGTCGATGAACGAATCATCGCCCAACGTCATCGATTGCGGCTGGTATTTCTGTTTCACATCGACGGTGCAGACCTCGACCGTGATCAGTCCCACCCCACCCTTGGCTCGCGCCTCAAGAAAAGCGATCAATCGGTCAGACGGCGTCTGGTCCTCGTTGCCGTAATTTGTAGTCATCGGCGACATGACCAAGCGGTTCTTGAGCCGCATGGCCCCGATATTGATAGGCGACAGTAGTTTCATCAGCTGTACCACTCCACTTTTCGCGAACCAACTCCGAACGGATAGACTGAAACGAGAATTTTTTATCCGAATCCGTGCAGACGGTCTAAGCCTCTAAATTTCCGCTGTCACCGTGGAGCGAGTTGCATGGAGAGGCGTTGGTGACGTCGAACCTGGAGGCTTTCGACCCACTCGGGTGGCTGGTCGGGGTCGAGAACGACGACGCTGGTGCGTTCGAGCAGCGTCGTGAGTACGATCCGCGCCTCGAGACGAGCAAGAGGAGCACCGACGCAGAAGTGGATGCCGCGCCCGAACGTCAGGTGGCGGCGCGGCCGATCGAGGACAATCTCATCGGGATTTTCGAACTCCGCGGGGTCCCGGTTGCCGGCGCCCCAGAACATCATGACCGTGGCGCCGGCCGGAATATCGACTCCCCCAAGCGTCGTGTCCTTGGGAACAGAACGCAACATGGAGCGAAATGGGGACTCCAAACGGAGCGCCTCTTCCACGAAGGCCGGGATGAGTTCAGGTTGTCGGCGGAGACGTCGTTGCAGATCCTGGTCGTCCGCCAGGAGGCGCACGGCGTTTCCGAGCAAACTCGTCGTGGACTCACCTCCAGCGGCCAGCAAGGTTTGCAGGATGACGATGCCGTCACGGGCGCTGAGCGCCCCGGTTTTCACGCCGCTGCCGATGGAACTAAGGATGTCTTCACTCGGCTCACTAACCGCGACCGCAAGTTGCTCGGCGATCCAGGCCCCAATGTCGTTGCTGCGCGTGACAAGCTCAAGCAACTGTTGGCGGGACAGCGTCGACCCGACCAATGATGTTGAATCAAATGCGGCGCGCAGGAGGCGGTCCAGGTCACTATTGCGAAAGCCGATCAGGCGGCTGATGATCGTGATCGGAATGAGGTTCCCGATCTCGGCCATGAAATCGACGGTCCGATTGTCCAGCGCCCGCTCTACGCATCGAGTGGCAAGCTCTACAATCTCCGGCTCGAGGAGTGCCATGCGCCTTGCAACAAATTCGGGAAATACCGTTCGCTTGTGCACCGTGTGGACGGGCGGATCGGCTGTCGCGAGCGCCTGAATACTAGAGTCATCGAACGGCAGACGGGATGGGAGCCCTCTCTCGTCACGGTAAAGCAAACAGAGCATGTTCGACGAGAAATCCTCGACCCGACCAGCGGCCTCCGTAAGCAGAGCATACGAACTCACGACAAATACCTCGGTGCCGGGGACCCGCCACACCGGAGCATGACTTTGGAGTTGGCGGTAGAACGGGTACGGGTCCTGGATAACTTTGGGATCAAGGAGCAGCGTTCCGGGAAGTTCCTGATTCATGGATGTCTCATCGATCGCACGGATAAAAGTGACTGGGCATTATCTACGGTAGAACCAGGCATGGTTAAACAAACCCGGCCCGACAGAATTGGCTGTCCCTTGTCATCTTGGCCAAAATGCACCCAAAATACTCTTGCGGCCCGAGCGGCAACTTTAAAGACAACTCTTTAATCCCGAACGGGTGAGCGATCCGACAAAGGGAAGCGGGTAATGCCGGTTTGGACAGAAACGATTGAAGGGGAGCTGACGGCTCCGGGAATGGCGATTCGGGTCAGTAGCGCAGACTGGGCTCGACCTGCGGAATTTCAACAGCGTCCTCTGGAGTACGTGCTCGCCCTCGCACTGTCCCCGCAGTTCACCTACACGCAAATTTGTCTGGCAACCGACACATGCGCAGGATCGTTTCTCAATGCTGGAAATCTGGCCTTCATACCGGCTGATGTCGATATGCAGGTCAGAACCTCCGGAGGATGGATACGTGAAATGGAATGTCATTTCGATCGTGACAGTTTCGAGGAATTGACGGGGCTTGAGCACAATTGGAATTCCGATGCACTGTCGGCATGCCTCGACATAAAGAACGCCCGGCTGACTCAAATGTTACTGCGGCTGGCGCAAGAAACACTGACACCGGGATTTGCGAGCAGCAAGGTGGCGGAATTGCTCGGATCCCTGGCGGCGATTGAGTTGGCGCGGCATTTTCGGAGCGTGGAAGCCAAAGCGAAGACGGCAAATCAAACTCTATCGCCATGGCAGATACGCAGAGTCACGGATCATATCGAGACTCTGGCGAGCTACACGCCGGATATCGCCGCCATTGCCGATCTGTGCGGCATCGGTAGCCGTCACCTTCGCCGGCTTTTCAAAGAAACGACCGATCAAACGATCTACGAGTACGCTAGAGGCGTCTGGGCTGCCAAAGCGAAGTCGTTATTGTCGGATACGAATGTTCCATTGAAGGAAATATCGTCGCAATTGGGCTTTTCCGATCCCAACAGCTTTTCGATTGCCTTTCGCAGGGCGGCAGGCGAAGCCCCAAAGGCGTTCCGGCAGCAATTCCGTCGTCCCCCGACGCACCAGTGAGCGTGTGACGCCTGTTTCCATCGCGCGTGGAGGAAACTGGTCCTGACTTTCAGCAGATCATGGGCGTGCCGATCGACAAGTGGGGCACCCAGTCGATGCAGACAGGCAAAAACATCGGCGAGCTGGTCGCCTGACCTGTTGGCTTACAACCAGGGTGGCTGGGCGTCCTGTTCGATGTGGATACGTTGCCGAGTGATCGCTCCTTCGAGCCCGGGACCGTCCAGTACGGCGTCTTCTCGCCCACCGATGCACTGAACTAATTCAATAACCTCACCGCCCATATTGCGCAGAATGACGCAAAAGGTCAGGGCCGACTCTCGCGTCTGGTAAAGCTTTTCAGACGGGGTGGCATCAACCGGCGGTGACACTTTCTGTCTCAAAAAACGGACTAGGAACGACATGTCGCTCAAGATGGACCTCAATGACCGCCCGGAAAATCGGCGGCCATCGAAAAATAAGATTCGCAGCGTAAAAATTCGAGATGAGGCACCTTTCAAAAAAATAAAGGACAAATAAAGGCGCTTACTTCCCTATTTCAGACGATTTGGGCCAAAAACTAATTACGCGCAAAGTGAATGGCGCATATTTTATTACCGTCCAAATCTCGGAAATATGCGGCAAACACCGTTACACCGCCGCCCGAACGCGGACCCGGTGCGCCTTCGTCACGGCCGCCGAGTTCCAACGCCTTGGCATGGATGGCCGCGACCTGTTCGGCCGTATCACAGAGCAGGCTGGCTTGGGTGCCGTTGCCGGCTGTGGCTTTGGCGCCGTCGAAAGGGCGAACGATCGATAGTACCGGGACACCGGCAGGAGTGCCGTAGATCCGCCCGCCGCTGCCATGTTCGAAAAGACCGCGCAGCCCGACTGTGGGCATCACCGCATCATAAAACTGCTTGGCTTTTTCGATGTCGTTCGACCCGAACATCACAGCAACGCCTACCATCCGACTTCCCCTTATTATTGAACGCAAGAAGGCCGCCCGGACGATAATCCGGACGGCCTTCTATAAACTGCTTCCGTGTCAGCGCGTCGAGTATTTAAACTCAGGGAGAGCTTTCAACTGAGCCATCGTGCCCCCCGGCAAGATCAGCTTTGTGTCGCTGATTTGAAGCGACTGATAAGGAACGGCGACGAGTTTGCTGCCGACACCCAGGAACCCGCCCACCGAGATCACCGAGTATAGAACCTTGTCGCTGCGCCCGACCAAAAGATCGTCAATTTTGCCGATGGTATCGCCCGCATCGTTCGCAACGGGTGCGCCGACGAGCTTGGACGTGCGATAGCCATCTGCCAGAGCGGTCACATTGACCTGGTTGACCGACTGCGGCGTCAAGTCCGCCGCGATACTCGGGGCAGCGACGGACAACAGCGCCAAACCGGTGGCGATCTTTAAAATCGTGCGATTCACGTTCAGACTCCTCTATCCAATCATTGTAGCGGCACAGCAGACCTGCGCGGCCAGGTGAGGAGAGAACCGGCCGAACGGCAATTTGTTGCGTCCGGGCCGCAATAGGGCGCTGTCGGCGACGGTGACAAAGTTCTGATCGGACCGCACGACTTAGCCGGCTGATATTCAGCGCATCATCGGAATACAGGGATCTTCTTCGGAGCGGGGATGCAACAACAGAGCGACAGCACCCGTCCATCCCGTCTGATGCGAGGCGCCAAGGCCCTTTCCTGTGTCGCCGTTGAAATATTCATGGAACAGGACATGGTCGCGAAAGGCCGGATCGGTCTGCGACAGACGGCTGTCGCCAAATACAGCGCGCTCTCCCTTGCCGTCCCGCAGAAATAGGGAGCAAAGCCGGCTGCTGAGCTCATCAGCCACCTGGCGAAGTGTCAACTGATTGCCTGAGCCTACCGGGCATTCGACAGTGAAATCGTCACCGTAATAGTGGTGAAGTTCGTACAGAGATTCGACGAGGAGATAGTTTACCGGCATCCAGATCGGCCCACGCCAGTTGGAGTTGCCACCGAACAGCCGTGTCTTCGATTCCGCCGGCTCGTAATCCACTTTGAAGGCATGGCCGTCGAAATTGTAGACATAGGGTTTCTCCGCGTGGACGCGGGACAAAGCCCTGATCCCGAAATCGGAGAAGAACTCGGTCTCGTCCAGCGCACGAGCTAGCAGGCATTTGACCCGGTGACCGCGCAGCAGCGACAATAGGTGACGCTCACCGCCCTGCCAGGCAGGCTCGCTCCAGCGAGATACGAGGGCGGCCAGATCGGGACGATAGTTCAGGAACCACTGCAGCCGCGAGGCAAAGCCGCGCAGCGTAGCGAAATGCTCGGATTCCAGAACCTGGACTGCAAAAAGCGGGATCAGCCCGACGATCGAGCGCACGCGCAGCGGGATTGCTTCGCCTTCTGGAAGTTCGAGCACGTCGTAGAAAAACTCATCCTGCTCGTCCCACAGGCTGTGCTCACCGCCCATCTGGGTCATCGCCTCTGCGATATAGAGAAAATGTTCGAAGAACTTGCTGGCGATATCCTCATAGACGTGATTTTCGCGCGCCAATTCCAGGGCAATGCGCATCAGATTCAGCGCATACATCGCCATCCACGCGGTTCCGTCAGACTGGTTAATGCTGCCGCCGGTGGGGAGCGGCGATGAGCGGTCAAATATGCCAATATTGTCCAGCCCCAGGAACCCGCCCTGGAAGACGTTGCGCCCGTCGGTGTCCTTGCGGTTCACCCACCAGTTGAAATTCAGCATCAGCTTATGAAAGACGCGTTCGAGGAACGCGCGGTCGCCGACGCCGGTCAGCGCCCTGTCCATCTGATAGACGCGCCATGCGGCCCAGGCGTGAACCGGAGGGTTAACATCGTCAAACTTCCACTCATAGGCCGGAAGCTGCCCGTTCGGATGCATGTACCATTCGCGGGTCATCAGCACGAGCTGCGCCTTGGCGAATTCCGGGTCGATCAGCGCAAAAGTCACGCAGTGAAAGGCCAGGTCCCAGGCCGCATACCAGGGATATTCCCAGGTGTCGGGCATGGCGATGATGTCGGCATTGGTGAGATGGACCCAGGAAGCGTTGCGGCCCTTCAGGCGCTCAGGCGACGGCGGAGGCTGAGCCGAGTCGCCTGAGAGCCAGCGGCGAATATCGAGGCAGTAATATTGCTTCGACCACAACATGCCGGCGAGCGCTTGCCGCTGAACCAGGCGCTTGTCGGTATCGGCGATGCCGGTTTGCAGAACGGAATAGAATTCCTCCGTCTCCGCCAGACGCGCGGTGAAGACAGCGTCGAAATCGGAAAAAGCCTTGCCGCCTTGTTTGTCATTGCCAAACCGCAGACGGATCGTCTGTTTGGCCCCAGCTTCCAGCTGCAGCACGAAATGCGCCGCACATTTGGTCCCCTCCCCCTTAGCGCTGACAGCATTGCGGTTACCGGCCACGATGCAATCGCCGATCCCATCCTTGAATGGGCCAGGAGCTTGCTCACCATAGAGCTTCAAGCAGTTAGTGTCGTTCTCGCAGAAGAGAAACTCCTGAGCGCCTTCAACGTCGAGGCGCATCGGCGGCAGATCGGGATGGGTTGCGGCGACCGATCCGTCCGGCGCCAGCTTCAGCAAGGGCCGCGGCGCCCCCTCAGTCCAGGACCAGATATTGCGCGCCCACAGTTGCGGCAGAAGATGCAGCGCAGCTGTATCGGGCCCGCGATTTTCGACTGTGACGCGTAGGAGAATTTCGTCGGGGCCGGCTTTTGCATATTCCGCCGTAACGTCGAAATAGCGGCCTTCGTCGAAAATCCCGGTATCGGCCAGTTCGAATTCAGGGTCCAGCGTGCCCCGCCTGGCGTTCTCTTCACGCAACCGGGCATAGGGAAAGGCGCCCTGGGGATATTTGTAAAGCATCCGCATATAGGCATGGCTCGGGATACCGTCGCTGTAGAAATAGGCCTCTTTCACATCCTCGCCGTGATTGCCTTCAGAATTGGTAAGGCCGAACAGCCGTTCTTTCAGAATCGGGTCGCGGCCGTTCCAAAGGGCCAGAGACAGGCACCAATGCTGATGTCGATCGCTGAATCCGGCGATCCCATCCTCGCCCCAGCGATAGGCGCGGCTCGGCGCATCCGCAAAGGACAGATAGTCCCAGGCATCGCCGCCCGGACTGTAATCTTCGCGCACCGTGCCCCATTGCCGCTCGCTTAGGTAGGGTCCCCATCTGCGCCAATCCCGGGCACGCGCAGCGTCCTGAATGCGCTGGCCCTCTATCGTGTCGAACATGCGCGTCGGCCCGCCGGATTGGGTATTCGCCATGCTAGATTTTAAGCTCCCAAGAACCGGGGATGCGCGACTGAGATGGGCTTTTCGGCCAACCGATAGTCTGTGAGGATTGCCAGCTGAAAGATAGCATGATCCGGTCCGGAACTCTTCGGGACAAGAACAGAATTGTCGAAGATAATGCCGGTTCCGACAGCGCGGGCACCCGATTTTTGGCGGAACCTAACAAGCCCCTTGACGCGAATCAGGGAACCAAACTAGAACGGTCCCAGGTTTCCTGATTTGTTCTGTCGTTCGCGAAAGGTATAGCCAAATGTTGACCCGTAAGCAGCACGAACTCCTGATGCTAATTCACGAAAGGCTGAAGGAAGACGGCATTCCCCCGTCCTTCGACGAGATGAAAGATGCGCTGGGTCTCAAGTCGAAATCGGGCGTACACCGGCTGGTGACTGCCTTGGAGGAGCGCGGATTTCTGCGCCGCCTGCACCATCGCGCCCGTGCGATGGAAGTGATCAAGCTGCCCGACACATCAGGGCGCGCCTGGCCGGCCAGTGCCGGCTTCCGACCCCAGGTCATCCAGGGCGATTTCCAACCGCTTCAAGGTCGGCCAATCGATTCGGTCTCAGATCGCGATGCGATCCAGCTTCCGCTCTATGGGAAGATTGCCGCCGGTACGCCGATCGAGGCGCTGCGCGACCACGGCAATTATGTCGAAGTGCCCAGCAGTCTGCTCGGCTCAGGCGATTATTACGCGCTGAAAGTCACCGGCGATTCAATGATCGATGCGGGAATCCTTGATGACGACACCGTGATCATCCGTCGCGACGACACAGCGGAGAACGGGGCAATCGTCGTCGCCCTGGTCGACGGCCAGGAAGCGACGCTGAAACGCCTGCGCCGCAAGGGCAACACAATCGCGCTGGAGCCAGCCAACCAAGCCCACAAGATCCAGCTCTACGGTGCCGACCGCGTACGCGTCCAGGGCCGGCTGGTGGGGCTGATCCGGAAATATTAGGGCGAGGCCAAACCCCACAGCCGCTCACCGCTGATCCGGCGGACGGTCTCGATGTGGGGGCCGTCTGGGGCGAAGTTAACGAATTTCGATGAAAGCGCGCCGCGTGAGCATTGGCGAGCCTATCAAGGCCGAAGCCGCGGTGCGAGAACGGAAACCGGGTAGCAGAAGCGAGCCCCCGCCACTAGGATGCCGACTCGACCGTCCACTGCCACGGATCGACACTTGTGACCTCCGCTTCACGCGTCCTGGAATTTGTCTTCTTCGATGCGGGCGGCGGCCATCGTAACGCCGCGATGGCGTTGAAGTCTGTCATCGCCGAGCAATATCCCGGTTGGCGGATCGAACTCATCAATCTTCAGGAGATATTGGGTCCGGTCGACATGTTTCAGCGTGTCACGGGCCTTCAGTCTCAGGACTTCTACAACGCCATATTAAAGCGTGGCTGGACCTTCGGGTCGCTCGCCATGCTGCGCACGCTACAGCGGGGCATCCGCTTTTACACGCCGAATTTCGAGGAGGTGCTGGAAAAGCACTGGCACAGGTCGCGGCCCGATCTCGTCGTCTCTCTGATCCCCAATTTCAATGGGATCATGTTCCGCGCACTGAGGAAGGTCCATGCGGATATTCCCTATGTCACGGTGATGACCGATCTAGCCGATTTCCCGCCGCATTTCTGGCTGGAACAGCAGGATCAATTCATCATTTGCGGCACGGCTCATGCCGCGGGGCAGGCCGCCGGCGCGGGCTATCGGCCCGACCGAATTTTCCAGGCGTCGGGCATGATCCTGAAGCCACAGTTCTATCACACGCCGGCCGAAGATCGCCGGGCGGCGCGTATCGCCCTGGGCATGAACCCCGACCTACCTGCGGCGCTGATCATGTTCGGCGGCTATGGCTCAAAGACGGCAGCCAGAATCGTCGAGCGGCTGAGCCGGTCTGAACTCGAACTGCAAACCATCGTTCTATGCGGCCACAATGAAAAGCTTAAGGAATCGCTGGTGGGCAAGCCGTTGTGCCATGCGGTAGGCTTTACCGAAACGGTTCAGAATTATATGCGGCTGGCCGATTTTTTCATCGGCAAGCCGGGTCCGGGCAGCATCAGCGAAGCCTTGCACATGGGACTGCCGGTGGTTCTCGAGCGCAACAATCTGACTATGCCACAGGAGCGCTATAACACCGTCTGGGTTGAAGAGCAGAAGCTGGGCGTCGTCATCCGCGATTTCAAACAGATCGCCGACGCGGTCCGTAACCTGCTGGACGACGACATGCTAATTCAGTTCCGCGAAAATGCAGCCAGACTGGATAACCATGCGGTCTATGAGATTCCCCCGATGCTCGAGCGAATCATGACGGGGGCCGCATAGCGCGATCTTGCCTTCTCCCAGTCCCGCGTTCGGTGTAATATTATTTCAAGAATTGTCGGGCCAAAGAGCCCATCGGGAGGCAAAGCATGAGCGGAACTGCACAAGGCACAAGCGGCTTTCAAGCATTCGGCCGTCATTATTCCACTGAAAGGGAAGCGATCGTCGGGCTGATCGACCTGTTACGCGCAGAGGAAGGGGCGGCCGGGGAAGCAATTGCCGGCTGGGTCAAGGTCTGCAAGGACCCGTCATTGCGCGGGGGCCTCAGCATGATCGCTGAACGCGAGAGTTTTCACGGGCGCATCTTTGGCCAACGGATGCTGGATATGGGAGAGACATGGCGAGCAACGATCGCCGAAGAGCGGGGAGCCGAATACCAGTCCTGCTTAGCCGACCCCAATGTACCCGACACAGTAAAGCTGGCGCGTCTGGTCGGCACCATCGGCGATACCGAAGTTATTATCGCCCCGGTTGTCGATTTCGCCGAACGCATAACCGAGGACCTGCAGACCCGCGAGGCGCTGAGGCTTTATTGCGAAGATGAAATCTCGTCCGGTCGCTGGCTGTGCGAAGCCTGCGATCGGATGGGCGTTGCACATGCGCCGGAACTGATTGCAGCGCACGCAGCTTAAGGCGAGAAATTCGATGTTTAACGGCGGATCAGGCGCCGACCTGAATCGCCGGTCCGACCCGATCGGCCGGAATTTCGATCGTCACGGTGGTCCCTTTGCCCGGCTCGCTCGCGATATGGAGCGAACCGCCGTGCAACTCGGCAAAACGTTTCGCCAGCGGCAATCCCAGACCAACTCCTTCGTTGTTGCGCTGAAGCGCACTGGCGATTTGTGCGAACGGCGTCAGCGCCACAGGAATTTCTTCGGCGCGCATACCGATGCCGGTATCGGTTACCGATATTGAGATCGCGCCATCGTTGCGTCGTTCCGCCTTGAGACTGATTTCACCGGACTGCGTAAATTTGACAGCGTTGCTGAGGATATTCAGCACCGCTTGGCGCAATAACCGAAGGTCGCCGGTAAACTCGTCTGCATCCGGCGCAACATCGACGCTGATCTTAAGTCCTTTTGCTTCCGCCTTGACCTGCAATAGTCTAACCACCCAATCGAGGAGCCAGCGGGTTTCGATCCGCTCGTCGTCGCGGTCGGATTGCCCGGCCTCCAGTCGGGAAAAATCAAGGATATCGTTGATGATATCCAGGAGGTGCAGGCCGCTGTCCCTGATATCCGCTGCATATTCACGGTCCAGATCGGTGCGGGCGGGCTTACGCGTGTCTTTTGCCAGAATTTCGGCGAACCCGATGATCGCGTTCAGCGGCGTGCGAAGTTCATGGCTCATATTCGCCAGAAATTCGGTTTTGCTTCGATTGGCCTGCTGGGCATCCTCGAGCGCCGCCCGTAGCGCTTTTGCCGCTGCCCGCTCCTCCGTGACATCGCGATTGGTGCCGATTAAGCGCACGATATTCTGCGACTGATCACGTACAAACCGCACCAGCCCATAGATAATCTTTTCGCTACCATCAGGACCGATAATGCGGAAATCGGCGGAAGTCTGACGATCATCGCCTGCCCCGACAGCAGCAATCAGAGATGTCATCATCGGCCGGTCATCCGGATGCATCGCGTTCAACAGAAACGAAAAATCGAGAGTAAGATCCCGTGAGTCGACTCCGGATAATTCGAACATGCCCGGAGACCATCTGATCTCTCCCGTAACCATGTCAGCTTCCCAGCTGCCGGTCTTGGCTATCCGCTCAGCGTCGTGAAACATGTGCTCGCTGCGCGCGAGGTCGTCGGCAGTCTTTTTCGCCTCCGTCACATCCGCGGATGTGCCGATAATCTTCAGCCGCTTGCCATCGGCCCCGTAAACAACCTCACCTCTCTGGTGCAAAGTGCGCACCGCGCCCGAAAGCTGTATGATGCGGTGCTGAAAGTCGAACGCCTTTTTGTCCCGGCTGGCCGCCGCGATAAGGGCTGTGAAATTTTCGCGTTCGTCGGGATGAATCTGCCCAAGAAAATCCGTGCTATTCGGCGTGAATACAGACGGATCACGGCCGAAAATGCGATAAATCTCATCGGACCAGGTCAGGGCTTCCGCCGCCAGATCCCACTCCCAGTTGCCGATTTGAGCGATACGCTGTGCATTCGCCAGCGCATGTTCGCTCTCTCGCAATTTCGCCGTCTCAGCCAATTGCTCGGTAATATCCTGGGCAACGCCAATGACACGCAGCAACCGGCCGTCAACCGACCGGTAACTCTTCACAGTGTTGCGCAAAATCCGCTCAACGCCGTCTAGGCGCCTGATCCGGATGTCATATCCGGTCAACAGTTCATCTTCTGTCAGAATTTTCTTATAGCGTTCCCGCACCAGATTTTGATCTTCGGCAGGTACGAGGGATATGAAAAGATCCCATGATGCGGAATGGGCTTCGGGATCCAGGCCGAGGATCACAAAAAGATTGCGCGACCAGTATTCCCCGGTTTGCGGATCGCTTTCCCAGCTTCCCAGATTAGCGAGTTCTTCGCCGATTTTGAACATGTCGGTCATGCGGCGCAATTGGTCAGCAGCGGCACCGCCATCCGGTAAGCGCGGCGAAAGCTTAGCCTGCTGGGGAAGTTGATCGTCCTGTCCCATTTGGCATATCCAATTTGATTTGTTTCAGCGTACCGCGCCGCTGAGATTCAGGGAATTTATAATTTAACGAAATTTGTTTTTAAATATCATGGCCCTAGGGCAACAGCACGCTACGAATGCATCATTGGTGCCTCGCTTCGCTTTCTTTCCGGTAAGAGCGTGCGTATTTCAACCTCAAACCCTGACGACAATTTGGGACAAAAGCCGGGGTGCGAGGCCGGCAATCGATAGTTGTACGGATGGGAGGATCGGTTAGGGTCAGGGCATGTGCGGACGTGTACGCCTCGACATTCCATTTGCAGAGATCGCCAAGACTTTGAACATTCTGGGCGACGCACCGAACACGCGCGCGTCCTGGAACATCGCGCCGACCCACGACATGCTGGTCGCCTATCTGCATCCGGAAAGACAATACAGAGTCGCCGAGAATATGCGCTGGGGCATGGTCCCGCGCTGGGCCAAGGAGGCCTATTCGAAATATCCGACACATAACGCGCGGGCCGAAATCGTCAGAACAAAGGCGACATTTCGCGATCCCTGGCGCGAGGGCAAGCGGTGCCTGGTTGTGACCAACGGATTTTACGAATGGCGGGAGCGCGACAAGCAACCCTTCGCCGTGGCGCGGGCAAAGGAAAATCTCACCATAATGGCCGGACTTAGGGAAATCTGGACCGACAAGTCCTCAGGCGAAGTCGTCAGATCCTGCACCGTCATAACGACGAAGCCCAACAGCCTGATCGAACCTTATCACGATCGCATGCCGGTCCTACTGGCGGAGGCCGATTGGCCGAAATGGCTGGGCGAAACGCCGGCGAGCGAAGCCGAGATATACGACCTGTTGAAACCCTACCCGTCCGAAGATACGATGCTGTGGCCGGTTAGCAAACGCGTCGGAAACGTGAGGAACAATGATCCGAGCCTTGCCGATAAGATCGAATTGGCGCCTGAAGAACTCCAAAGGCTGATCTGAAAGCGATCTGCGGAGAGCCCCGCGCTTTGGCTTTAAGAATTTATGTGAAAAACCCTTGAATTTGTTGTTCTTGTTTGTTTTCGAAGATTATGAAGAGACCGGCGATTATGCCGGAGACCCGATCGAAGCAGTCGCCTATTTCAGCACCAAACCAGGTCTGATACCCACCCAATCCCTGCCCCAGGCAGGTCGAGAGCGCAAGACGCCCGGACCAGGCTCAAGTGCCACCTCCCAACGCCAAGGAACGATCGCCCCCGGGGTGAGATCCGTCATTCCCTTCGTGCCCGGGCTCGACCCGGCCTTGAAGGCGGTTCCATATGCTCTCAACCCCAAACAATTGCACTTCAGCCTGTCCATGGATACGGGACCTGAGCGCGTGCATCACGAAATCAGCACAACCTGCAGCGGTCGCCGAATCCCAGCAGGATCGGCGATGCCAGCGCTTGTGCATTTCATGGCGCCCTCTGGATATCCGTGCATTCTGTGGTAAGCAGCTTGGCCTTTTTCGACCGGATTGTATTCCCATGACCGTCGTTACACGCTTCGCACCCTCGCCGACCGGCTATCTCCATATCGGGGGGGCCAGGACGGCGCTGTTCAACTGGCTTTATGCCCGCCATTTCGGCGGCAAGTTCCTGCTGCGCATAGAGGATACGGATCGCGCCCGCTCTACCGACGAGGCAACGGCGGCGATCTATGACGGGCTGTCGTGGCTGGGGCTGAACTGGGACGGCGATGCGGTGTCGCAGTTTTCGCGCCGCGAGCGCCATGCGGAAGTCGCCCGTTCACTGCTGGCGAGCGGTCAGGCCTATTATTGCTATGCCACGCCGGATGAGCTTGAGGCGATGCGTGCCGAACAGCGGGCGACCGGCAGGCCGCTGCGATATGACGGGCGCTGGCGCGACCGCGACCCGGCAGGCGCTCCGGAAGGCATATTACCGACGATCCGGCTGCGTGCGCCGCAAATCGGCGAGACGGTCGTCGAGGACAGGGTGCAGGGCACGGTCACGGTCGCGAACGACCAGATGGACGATATGGTCATGCTGCGGGGCGACGGCACGCCGACCTATATGCTGTCGGTGGTGGTGGACGATCATGATTACGGCATCACCAATATCATCCGCGGCGACGACCATCTCACCAACACATTTCGTCAGATCCAGCTTTACCGCGCTATGGGATGGGACACGCCGATCTTTGCCCATATTCCGCTGATCCACGGGCCGGACGGAAAGAAATTGTCGAAGCGGCATGGCGCTCAAGCCGTCCATGAATGGCGCGACATGGGCTATCTGCCCGAAACGATGCGCAACTATCTGCTGCGGCTCGGCTGGGGCCACGGCGACGACGAGATCATTTCGACCGAGCAGGCGATCGCCTGGTTCGACCTCGACGGTATCGGCCGTTCGCCATCCCGGCTCGACTTCGGGAAGCTGGACAATCTCAACGGCCATTACATCCGAGAGGCCGATGATGGGCGCCTGGCGGAGCTGATCACGCCGCCGATCGAGACGGTTTTGGGTCGTCCGTTGAATGCAACACAGAAATCACGGCTGGCAGCAGGCATGGCCGGATTGAAAGCGCGGGCAAAGACGGTAAACGATCTCGCCGCCGCCGCCCGGCTATATGCCGAGGATCGACCGATTTCGCCTGATGCCAAAGCCGCTGTGATCTTGACGCCGGCGGCACTGGAACTGCTCCGCGCCTGGGCCGATTGCGTATCGCAAGCACCGGACTTCAACGCTGCGACACTGGAACAGGCGGCGCGCAGCCTGACAGAGGGGCGTGGCGTAAAGCTGGGCGAATTGGCGCAGCCGCTGCGCGCCGCGCTGACTGGAAGCACAATTTCGCCGCCAATTTTCGAGGTTGCTTCCATCTTTGGCAAGGATGAGGTAATCGCCCGCCTGAATGATCTTCATTTAGCGTAATAATTCGCAAAAGGGTCCGTTGATCTTACCTTAAGGGACCTGTATTTTGCTGCAGTGCCACAAGGTCAAGCTTTAGGCCTTACTCTGAGGAATCCATGACCGCATCCCCGACCGCAAAAACCGCCAAGCTGACCACACCGGAAGGCCAGTCCTTTGATTTTCCAGTCCTGTCGGGGACATTGGGACCGGATGTTATCGATATCCGCAAGCTGTATGATAGCACCGATCATTTCACTTTCGACCCCGGCTATACCTCGACCGGGTCATGCGAATCCAAGATCACCTATATCGACGGCGACAAGGGCGTACTACTCCATCGTGGATACCCGATCGAAGATCTGGCGGAGAAGAGCGACTTTATGGAAGTCAGCTATCTTCTGCTGCACGGGGAGTTGCCCAACGCAACCGAGAAAAAGGACTTCGCGCGCTCGATCACGCTCCACACGATGGTGCATGAGCAGCTTAACCAGTTCTTCCGCGGATTCCGCCGCGATGCACACCCGATGGCAATCATGTGCGGCGTCGTAGGCGCCCTGGCCGCTTTCTACCATGACTCCACGGATATGGCCGATAAGCGTCAGCGCGAGATCGCGTCCTATCGCCTGATCGCGAAAATGCCGACGATCGCGGCGATGGCCTATAAATATTCGATGGGCCAGCCCTTCGTTTACCCGCGCAACGACCTGCCCTATGCCGACAATTTCCTGAACATGATGTTCTCGGTGCCCTGCGAAGACTATAAGATCGACCCGGTTCTGGCCCGTGCGATGGACAAAGTCTTCATCCTTCATGCCGACCACGAGCAGAACGCCTCGACCTCAACCGTACGCCTCGCCGGTTCCTCGGGCGCCAACCCATTTGCTTGTATCGCCGCCGGGATCGCCTCGCTGTGGGGCCCGGCACATGGCGGCGCAAACGAAGCCGCGCTGAAGCAGTTGATCGAAATCGGCAGCGTCGACAAGATTCCCGACATCATCAAAAAAGCGAAAGACAAGTCCTCGGGCTTTCGCCTGATGGGCTTCGGTCACCGCGTCTATAAGAATTTCGACCCGCGTGCCCAGGTTATGCGCAAGACCTGCCATGAGGTTCTCACTGCCCTCAACATCAAGGACCCCTTGCTGGATGTAGCCATGGAGCTTGAGAGGATTGCGCTCGAGGACGATTATTTCGTCTCCAAAAAGCTGTACCCGAACGTCGACTTCTATTCGGGCATCATCCTGAGAGCGATGGGCTTCCCGATGTCGATGTTCACCGTTCTGTTCGCCGTTGCACGCACGGTCGGCTGGATTTCCCAGTGGAACGAGATGATCGAAGACCCGGCTCACAAGATCGGCCGTCCCCGCCAGCTTTACACCGGCCCGGTTCAGCGCCCTTACCTGCCGATCGGCAGCCGCTGACTTAATACACCGAGAACGACATCCGCTGCCGCTTCGCTGGGCGTCATACCCGGCGGCGATAGGTTGCGGCGGATTTCGGAGCCCCCATCCAACTGGGCCTGACGCGCAGCGGGATCGTCGAGCAGCCGGGACAGTTCGGTCACGAGCCTATCCGGCGTGCAGTCGTATTGCAGCAGCTCAGGCATCAGTATCCGGTTCAGGATTACATTGGGCAGGCCTGCGAACCTCCCTGTGATCATTCTGACCGCGACGAAATGCGTCAGCGGATTGATGCGGTAGGCGATCACCGTTGGAACGCCCGACAGGGCTAGTTCCAGAGTGACGGTGCCCGATTTGGCCAGAGCCATTTCAGCCGCAGCGAAAGCGTCGAATTTCTCGGCATCACCCTCGATCAACAGCGTATCGAGCCCCGATCCCTCAAGCCCCCCCCTCACCTTGCCAGCCAGATAGGCCGGGACGGGCACAACGACCGTAAATGGCTCGCGCCCTGACTGAAGCTGGCGCAACGCCTCAAGAAATATAGGCAGCATCCGGTTAATTTCGCCGTTGCGGCTGCCCGGTAGCATGACGACGACCCGCCGATCTGGCGTCAGGCCATGACGTGCCCGAAATGCCGTGCCGTCGCCCTTGCCGGCCTTGCCCTCGATTGCGGGGTGGCCGACGAAGGTGCAGGGCAGATGTTCCTTCTCAAAATAAGGCGGCTCGAACGGCAGGAGGGCCATCAGATGGGTTAGATATTTAGCGATCTTGGCCGCCCTGCCCGGCTTCCAGGCCCAGACGGACGGCGCCACATAATGGATGCGCGGAATGTCGAGCGTCTTTACCCGTTCCGCAACCCGCAGAGTAAAGCCTGGCGCATCGATGGTAACCAATGCAGCCGGCTGCAAACGCGCAATATCGGCCAGAGTCTGGTCGCCTCGGCGCATCAGTTGGGGGATCTTGGGGACCACCTCCGCGAGGCCGAAGACTGCCAGCTCCGTCATCGGGAAAAGGGGTTCGAGACCCTGCTCCGTCATCTTCGGCCCACCGATGCCGGCGAAGGCGATCCGATCGCCTGTCCGCTGCCGCAGCGCGGCCATCAAGCTACCGCCCAGCAGGTCTCCGGACGGCTCGCCGGCGATCATATAGAGCAAGAGTTTCTGATCACTCATTGCTGCGACGGTTCTACCGCCTTCAGATCAAGCGCGATCAAAAACAAACCGGCCTTATCCGCTGTTTCTATCGCCGCTGCCTGATCCAGAACGATGGAGTTGCCTGCCTCTATGGCGATGCCCCGCAAACCGGCGGTCGACGCAGCCGAGACGGTTGCCGGGCCGATGGTCGGCAGATCGATTCGGCGATCCTGTTGCGGCTTGGCGATTTTAACCAACACACCGCCCAGCCCGTCGCGCCCCAACGGTCCGACCCGCCGGAGCAATGCGTCAGTGCCTTCGATCGCCTCTACGCCCAGCACAAGCCCCTGCTGCACGACGACCGACTGGCCTACATCGACCATACCAAGCGCCCTGGCGACATATATGCCGTGGGCAATATCGGCATTGGCCTGTTCGTCGGGTTGATAGCGCCCCAGTATTCCGGCTACTGCCGCACCGCTCTCCAAAATGTCCCTGGCGCCGAGCAGGCGAAACCCTTCCCGCTCCAGTTCCCGCCCGATCGCTGCAAGCAAACCATCGTCCCCTAATGCGCCAGCGCCGATGCGGGCAAAGAGTTGGACGCCGCGCCAATCGAGCCCGATCTCGGACAGGCTGGGCCGGCGCACGCCGCCAGCCATTACCAGATCGACGACGCCAGCCTTCTTCAATTCGGCAATGATTCGGCCGGCTTCGCCGATGCGAAGCGAAATATGGGGAAAGCCCGTGACTGTTGAGGGATCAAACTGGCCGGTAAAGGCGACGATAAAAACCTGCCTGCCCTGGGCGGAAGCTGCCTCGGCCACGCGTCGCGGCAGAGTTCCGCCGCCTGCCAGGATTCCCAGGGTGTCGGCTCTATTGCCCACTGTAAGCGGCAGGCTGGCACAGCCCGCGGCTCGACTTGACCCGCACGAACTCCACGATCTCGATTACCTGGGGGCTAGAGGCAAAAACCCGCGCGACCTCATCGACGCGCTCGGCCAGGGTTCCATCGGGTCCGAAAAGCATGCGATAGGCAGTCCGCATGCTTTGAATCTCTTCGCGGGGAAAACCACGCCGCTCAAGGCCGACCAAGTTGAGCCCGGTCAGTCGCGCCCGATCTCCCATGACTTGTCCGAATGGAATGACGTCGCGCTCGACCCCGGTCATCCCGCCAACCCAGGCATGCGCGCCAATGCGCACGAACTGATGAACCGCGGAGATACCGCCGACAAATGCGAAATCACCTAGTGTTACGTGACCCGCCAAGGTCGCGTTATTGGCCATAATGATATGATCGCCGAGGATGCAGTCATGAGCGATATGCGCGCCAACCATGAACAGCCCATCGTTACCAATTTTGGTAACCATGCCGCCACCCTCGGTACCGGGATTCATGGTCACCTGCTCCCGGATGCGGTTACGGGCGCCGACCTCCAGGGTCGAAGGTTCGCCCCTATATTTCAGATCCTGCGGCGCCTGTCCTAGAGACGCGAAAGGATAGACTATCGAATCGTCGCCGATTGTCGTGCGTCCGTCGATCACAACATGGCTTATCAGATGAACGCGATCGCCCAGCACGACGTCGGGACCAATGACGCAATAGGGGCCGATCTCGACCCCTTCGCCCATTCTGGCCTTCGGATGAATGATGGCTGTTGGATGAATCGTGACTGCTACCTTGGATGGCTTTGTAGAAGCTGGCGTCAGCGCGCTACTCATCAACAATCATCGCGGTGTAGATCGCCTCGGCGCATACAACGCCTTCAACCTTCGCTTCGCCCTTAAACTTCCAGACGTTGCCACGTTTATGGATTCGCTCGACATGGACGCGCAATTGATCGCCAGGCACGACCAGTTTGCGGAAACGCGCGTTTTCGACCGACATGAAATAGACCAAACGTCCTTCAACGGTATTGCCGATCGTATGAACGACAAGGGCCGCGGCTGTCTGTGCCATCGCCTCAATGATCAAGACACCCGGCATAATCGGCCTTTCAGGGAAATGCCCCTGAAAGAAAGGTTCGTTCGCGGTCACGTTCTTAATCCCGACCGCGCTGTGATCGGTAACGATCTCCTCAAGCCTGTCGATCATCAGTATCGGGTACCGATGAGGCAGCATCTTGAGGAGTTGGCCGATATCGAGGCTTATCCCGCGCTCTTGCGTTTGTTGAGGCACATCCATCGCACGTCTACTCTATTTCGGCCCCACTATCTTGTGGCGTTCCGTGATCAGCCTTGTTTCAGAACTTCTACTTCTTTTTTGTAGCCTTCTCAGGAACCGCCGGAGCCGGAGCCGAGTCAGGTTGGGCAGCAGCAGCAGCAGTCGCACCGGGCGCGGGAATGGTAACGGTCACCGAAGGCAGTTTTGTATTAAGCCGCTGAATTACGTCATCTGTAATGTCCATGTTCTTATCTGACATGGTGATTACCAGTTCTTTGCGAAGGACCATGCCGATGCGCCTCTCGCCCGCCAACTGCTGGACTATATCTCGCATGTTGTCGCCGACGACATTGACCGCATCGTTTTGACCTTTTTGCAGCGCTTCCTGGCGTTCTTGCACCATGCGCTGTGCGTCGGCCTGCTTGCGCTGTAGCGCCTGCGCCTGTTCGTTCACCGCATCCGGCGACAGAACCGAGCGCTGACGGCGGAGCTCGTTTTCACCGTTTTTCAGGTCGTCCTCAAGCCTGGTGACCTGATCACGGAATTTCCGGCTTTCAGCATCAAGCTGTGATTGGATGCTGCGGCCGGCTGCAGATTCGCGCAAAACACGCTGCATGTCGACCACGGCGACAGTGGGGGCAACCAGAGCGGGTCCAACGACGGCCGGGGCCGCTGCTGGCGTCTGTGCAAAGCCTGGCGAAGCCACCGCGACCACGCCGAGCAATGTAAGACCAAGAAAAGATTTAAAACTGCGCATAACCAAGACCCTCTAAAAATGTGACCCGAAATTGAAGTTCAGGATTTGACCTTTGTCCAAGGACTGCTTCAGGAACGGATAGGCGATATTGACGCGAACCAAGCCGAAGGGCGATTTCCAGGACACACCGATGCCAGCTGAGGCACGTAACGCGAAGCTTTGGAAGATAGTGCCTGGCGTCACTGTGACGCCATTCTCTACAATGGACTTGGAACTTTGATCGATACCGCCCAAAGCACCGAAATCAGAGAACCCGAAAGCCTTGATTCCATATTCTTTTGGCAACCCAAGCGGGATACTCGTTTCTAGGGAGCCCACATAATAATAGTCGCCGCCAAGCGGATCATGAGTAGTTTCATCACGAGGCCCAATACCAGCGACCCGGAAACCACGCAGATTGTCGCCACCGATAAAGAAGCGACTCTCGATATTGACAGCCTCGCCAAGTCCGATGACGTCGCCACCCTCAATACGAGCGTTCAAAATCCATCCATCAGCGATCGGATAGTAGTAGCCAGCCTTTGCTACAGTCTGGAAGTAATGGTCGGTTCCGCCCAAACCAGCGAGATTGGTCTGTAGGCTCAATATGTAGCCCTTTGTCGTATCGACTCTAGCATCCCGGCGATCATAGACCAGCGCCTGTCCGATCTGCGAAGTGAAACGCAACCCTTCCTGCTCAAAGATATAGATCGATGCACCGGACTGGATATTGGTAATCTGGTTGGCCGTGAAGCTGTAAGTCAGCGTCTGGCGCAAATTATCAGACAATGCATAACCGGCTCGCAGATCGAAACCTGTCTTTTCCTGATCGTATGTGTAGTTTTGAGTGTAGTTCTGAACCTGCCGAATGATGTCGAAACCCGCCGCAATATCCCGACCGAGCAAATAAGGCTGGGTGTAGCTGATGTTCAACTGCTGATAGTAACTTGAGATTTCCGCTCCGAATTGCAGATCTTTTCCCTCACCGAAGAGGTCACGCTGACGGATGTTGAACTGCGCGAAAACGCCATCGAGGCCGGAATAACCCGCGCCGACCGAAACCTCGCCGGTGCTCTTTTCGATGACTTTGACATCGATAATGGTCTTGTCCGGTTCGGATCCCGGCGTATTGGTGACATTGACCTTGTCGAAGTAATCCAGATCTTTGAGATTCGTTTCAGATTTCTTAAGTAAATCCTGATTAAAAGCATCGCCTTCGGCGAGTTTCATCTCTCGACGAATGACCTCGTCGATTGTCGTCTCATTGCCCGAAATATTGATTCGCTCAACGAAGATACGGGGCCCTTCACTGACGTCATAAGTGACATCAAGCGTGTGCGTGTCGCGATTTTTTGTGAATTCGGGGCGTACGTCGACAAAGGCATAGTGCTGGTGGGTTACCGCTTGGCTAAGCGCGACGACCGTGTCCTCGATCTTGCTCGCGTTATAGACTTCGCCCTCGTGGGTCAGCAGATAATCGGTGAGGGTAGAAGTATCGAGTCCCTTCAACTCTCCGCGAATATCTATCTTTCCGAAGTCATATTTGTCGCCCTCATCGATCGTAAAGGTGATGAAAAAATCTTGGCGGTTGGGTGTCAGTTCAGCAACTGCTGAGACCACGCGAAAATCCGCATAGCCGTTCGACAAATAGTAGCGGCGAAGCAGCTCTTTATCATATTGCAGACGATCCGGGTCATAGCTGTCATTGGACGTCAGGAAGCGCCACCATATAGCCTCCTTCGTCAAAATCGCATCACGCAGGTCATCACCGTCAAAGGCATGATTGCCGACGAAATTGATGCGGCTGACCGGAGTGCGCGGGCCCTCATCGATCTCGAAGACCAAATCGACACGATTCTGGTCGAGTACGACAACCTTTGGCTCGACCCTGGCGGAATAACGACCGGCACGGCGATAGAGCTCAAGGATACGATCTACGTCAGCCTGTACGCGCGTACGGGTGTAGACAGTCCTCGGTTTGATCTGAATTTCGTCGGTTAGCTTATCGCTTTCGAGCTTCTTGTTGCCCTCGAATGCGATTTTGTTAACGATCGGATTTTCTGCGACCAGAACTACGAGGATGTTTCCATCACGGCGCAGCGTAACGTCAGCGAACAATCCTGTTTGAAAGAGATTTTTCAGTGACGCGTCTTCCTGAGCGGGATCGAACGGATCACCGGGCTTGACCGTCATGTATGATAAGACAGTCCCTGCCTCGATACGCTGGGTACCTTCGACACGGATATCGCTAATAATCTCGCCTTGCTGCGCGAATGCGGCCACGGGCATAAGCGCAAACACCGGCAAGGTGTAAGGCGCAGTATGAGCAGCCGTCAGGAGCAGCGGTGCAACCCACCGGTTCATTTGTCTATATCAACCTTAGGATCAAGTTCCGGAAGTAATGTGGAAAAGCCTCGAAAGGTCGTGCCACATCACAAAAACAAAGAATGACACGATTAGTGCAAAGCCGACCCGAAAACCGAAGGCAAGAGCGCGCTCGCTTACCGGACGTCGACTCACCGCCTCGATTGCATAGAACAGCAAGTGCCCGCCGTCCAGCACCGGGATGGGAAAAAGGTTGATTAGTCCAAGGCTGATCGACAGCAAAGCAATCAAATGCACGAGTGGGATAAAGCCTTCATGCGAAACTTCGCCGATCATCTGGCCAATCCCGATCGGGCCGCTGAGGTCGTCAGCACTGCGGCGACCTATAATCATCTGGCCGATCGTCGCCAAAGAGGAGGTTGTTATCGACCAGGTTTCCCGAGTCGCCTGCCATAGGGCAGTCGCCGGGTCTTCGTGTCTCATCACGAACTCACTGGACGGCAGCATGCCCAGTCGTCCAACCTTCGTCTTGTTGCCAAGCAGATCCTGCTCATCAACTATCTGCGGCGTTGCGACGAGGGTAAGCGATTGACCACCGCGGTTAATAGCCATGGTCAAAGGATCGCCAGAATCCAGAACCACTATCTGCCGAAGTTCCTCAAATCGCCGTACCGTTACGCCGTCGACGCTTTCGACCACATCTCCTGTGCGAAGTCCCGCTTTTTCAGCTGCTGAACCAGCCACCACGCTGCCAATAATCGGGGGCGTAAAGGGTTGCCCAATTGTCGAGAACAGCGCCGCCATCACTACGATTGCAAACAAAAAATTCGCAGCCGGACCAGCGGCAACGATTAAGGATTTCTGCCAAAGCTCCTTATGCGTAAAGGAAACTCGCTTTGCAGCCATATCCATGAGCGCGGCAGCCTGCAAGTCGGGTCGACTCGATGCATCAGCGTCTCCAAACATTTTCACGAAGCCGCCAATGGGAAGCCATCCGACACGCCAACGGGTCCCCAGTCGGTCAGTCCAACCGAACAATTCGCCGCCAAAACCGATTGAAAAGGCCTCGATCTTCACGCCGCATCGGCGGGCAACCCAGAAATGACCGAATTCATGAACAAAGACGAGGATCGAAAGCGCAATAACATAGATTGGACCGGCATAAACCACCCAGTGCAACAAGCCATGCAATGTACCAATAAGATGCGCCATCCTGCGTCCTTACAAACCAGTACTGACGGAGCGACGCGTTAGCTGCGCCCCGATGAAGCCCTCGGCAAAGACCCGAGCTTCCTTATCGATGGCAACAACGTCATCGATCGTGACGGGAACCGAATTGGGGAGCGTTTCGAGTGCGCTTTCCACTACCCGTTCGATATCGAGAAAACCAATCCGACCCGCAAGGAAATTTGCGACTGCCGTCTCGTTGGCAGCATTGAGAATTGTAGGAGCGTCCCCCCCTATTTGCAAGGCGCGTCTGGCAAAGGCCAATGCAGGGAAACGTACCGGGTCTGCCGTTTCGAACGTTAACTGTCCAATCTTCGCCAGGTCTAGTCCCGGCGCTACCACCGGCATGCGGTCAGGCCAGGCCAGCGCTACGGCAATCGGGGTCCGCATGTCCGGCGTACCCAACTGAGCCAAGGTCGATCCGTCATGATATTCGACCAACGAATGAATGACCGATTGGGGATGAACGACGACATCAATCTGCGACTCCGGGATGCCGAACAAGAAATGCGCTTCGATGATCTCAAGGCCCTTGTTCATCATCGTGGCGCTGTCGATCGAGATTTTTGAACCCATTGACCAGACAGGATGGGCGACAGCCTGAGCGATCGAAGCTCCCTCCATTCGCGCACGCGGCCAAGTCCGAAACGGCCCCCCGGAAGCAGTCAAAATAATCTTGGCAACTGCTCCTTTTCGGGCAGCATCGAAGACCTGGAATACCGCACTATGCTCGCTATCGACTGGTAGCAGGCGCGTCCCGTATTTTGCCACTTCGGCAAGCATTAAGGGACCGGCGCACACCAGGCATTCCTTGTTAGCAAAAGCGACCACGGCACCGGAGCGGCAGGCTGAGAGGGTCGGGTGAAGACCCGCTGCACCGACAATAGCCGCCATGACCAGATCAGCCGGCCGGGCCGCTGCATCAATGACCGCCTGGTCGCCGGCTGCAACTTCAATCCCGCTCCCCGACAGAGCTGCTTTCAGCGCACCATAAGATTTTGGATCGGCAACCACCGCCAGCTTTGCACCAACGCGCCGTGCGGTTGCTGCCAAAGAGACGACATCTCGATTAGCAGTCAGAGCCTCAACTTCGTATTTCCCGGGATTTTCCTCAATGAGGCTTAACGTACTTGTGCCGACCGAGCCTGTGGCCCCCAGAATGCTGATACGTCGTGGCTTTACATGACTCATGGTGACAAACCCGCAGTGAGGCCGAAAACATGCAGCAAGGCGAACGCGGGCGCCGCCCATAATAACGCGTCAATGCGATCGAGCATTCCACCATGACCCGGAATTAAATCTCCAGAGTCTTTTACGCCGAACTTTCGTTTCATCGCCGACTCGAACAAATCTCCACCCTGCCCGAACAATGACAGCCCAATCGCAATCTCGACAACCTGTACCGGCTTCGACGCACCTGGGAACAATGCCATAAGGCCGATAGCAATTAGACCCGCAAACACTAGGCCGCCAACAAAGCCCGACCAAGTCTTATTGGGACTGATCCTTGGCGCCAACCGCGGACCACGCACCAAACGACCGACGAAGAATGCACCGATATCCGTCGACCAAACCACGATGAAAACAAAGAATACTAAACGCCATCCGCCATCGAGAACGTCATGCAACCACGCTAGCGACAGCATCGTCAGCCCAACATATGGCAATCCCAAGGCAGCTAGTGTTCTGTTCACAGGAACGAAAAGTCCGACAGCCAAAGAAAGAACCACAAGAGCAACGAGTCCGGCTTCAATACCAAGCGTCATATATACGCCAATCACAGCCAGTGGCACTGTGTATACCCACCGAACACTTCGGCCTGTGACCAATTTGATCCATTCGGCAAGACCGAATGCTGTCGCCGCGGCAAGCGCGATGTCAAAAATCGGCCCTCCCACAAAGGCGAGCACAAGGACAAGGGGCCCCAAAACCAAACCAGACATAATCCGGTAGGAAAGATTTCGGCGCTCAGCGATTTGTGACAACGGCGCCATAGCGGCGCTCGCGCCGACGGAACTCTCGAATTGCATGCTCAAGGTCGGCCTTTGAAAAATCAGGCCAAAGGGTATCGAGAAATATCAGTTCCGCATAGGCGGATTGCCATAGAAAGAAGTTGCTGATTCTCTGCTCGCCCGATGTTCTGATAACGAGATCCGGATCAGGCAACTCCGCGGTCCAAAGTCTGGCCGATATCGCATCTTGATCGATGGATTGCGGCGTTACTTCCCCCGCAATGGCGGCTTCAGCTAGCTTTTGAGCGGCCTGAACAACGTCCTGCCGTCCACCGTAGCTCAATGCAACCGTGAAATTAAGTTTGGAGTTACCGGCGGTTAAAGTCTCGCCATGCTCTATCAGATTGACTATATCCGCTGCCAACCGAGACCGTTCCCCGATCACCCTAAGGCGAACGCCATTTTTATGTAAATCGGCGATCTCGCTCCGCAGATATAGACGAAGAAGCAACATCAGCTCTTCGACTTCTTCTACCGGCCGCCCCCAATTCTCCGCTGAAAAGCCGAAGATCGTTAAATAGGGAATCTCTAATGCTCTCGCGGACTCGACGATCCTGCGCACCGCTTCCATGCCACTGCGGTGACCGGCGGTACGAAACATGCCTCTGGCTTGAGCCCAACGACCGTTGCCATCCATAATGACGGCGACGTGCCGCGGCCCGGTATCGGTCGAGAAGTCAGCTGCGGCAACCATCAGATCTGTTTGATCTCCTTTTCCTTCGCTTGCAGCGCTTCATCGACCTTCTTGATATGTTGATCGGTCAGACGCTGCATCTCCGCAGATGATTTTCCATGCTCATCCTCTGAGATTTCGCCGTCCTTCTCCAGCCGCTTCAACATTTCCATACCGTCCCGGCGAACGTTGCGGATAGCGACCCGCGCCTGCTCCGCATATTTGCCGGCGACTTTCGCCAGCTCAAATCGTCGTTCTTCATTCAGTTCGGGAATTGGTACGCGGATTACACCGCCGTCCTGCTGCGGATTGAGACCTAGTCCAGATTCTCGGATAGCCTTGTCGACTGCCTTCAATATGGCTTTGTCCCAGACCTGAACGGTAATCAGCCGCGCCTCCGGTACACTGACTGTCGCAAGCTGTGAAAGGTGCATTGCTCCGCCATATGCGTCGACTTGAACCTGATCAAGCAGATTGACCGAGGCTCGCCCGGTACGGAGCCCGGAAAATTCTTTTCTAAGGGCTTCAAGAGCGCCATCCATGCGGCGCGAAAAATCGGCGAGACGCGTGTCAGTCATACGTTATTTCCCTCCTTCGCCGTTCGGGCCTTCTTCGCCGCCCGGGACGGGAAACTATTCGCCTTCAGTTACGACGGTATACCGCCCGCAACCCCGGAAAATATTTGCGAATCCATCATGCTCGGTAATCGAGAAGACTAGTATGGGAATCTTACTTTCCCGCGCCAGAGATATCGCTGCTGCGTCCATTACCTGAAGGTCGCGGGAGAGGACTTCGAGATAAGTCAACCGATCATAGCGTAAGGCGTCTTTAACCTTGTTAGGGTCCGCGCTGTAAACTCCGTCAACCTTGGTACCTTTCAACAAAGCGTCACAGCCCATTTCGGATGCACGCAGTGCCGCCGCGGTATCGGTCGTGAAAAAAGGATTGCCGGTGCCTGCCCCAAATATCACCACGCGTCCTTTTTCCATGTGACGAATGGCACGACGGCGAATGTACGGCTCACAGACTGTCGACATCGGAATTGCTGATTGCACTCTCGTCTGGACACCAAGCCGCTCAAGTGAGCTTTGCATGGCAAGCGAGTTAATCACCGTCGCCAGCATGCCCATATAATCCGCCGAGGCACGCTCCATGCCCCTGGCTGCCCCGGAAACGCCACGGAAAATATTTCCGCCGCCGATGACGAGGCAAACTTCGATTCCCAAAGCAACTACCGCCTGTACCTCAGCCGCCACCCGCTCAACCGTTTCGGGGTCTAGACCATATTCGCGATCCCCCATAAGCGCTTCGCCTGAAACCTTCAGTAATACGCGCCGATAAGGTGGATTGGACGACATATTATACCGCTTCTTCAGTGCGCCATCTTCGCGACTTCCGCCGCGAAATCATCACCTTCAGGTTTTTCGATACCTTCGCCAAGCGCAAAACGTACAAAACCGGTCAAAGCTACGGGTGCCCCAACGTCCTTCGCCGCATTATCGACGACCTTCGAAACCTTGGTCTCACCATCAACAACAAACACCTGCTCCAGCAACACTACTTCTTCATAATACTTGCGCAGACGCCCATCGACCATCTTTTCGATGATAGCATCGGGCTTGCCGGATGCTTTGGCCTGATCAACAAGAATGGAGCGTTCGCGATTTAGAGCAGCTTGATCGACATCCTCGATTCGCAGCGCATCGGGCTTCGCGGCGGCAACATGCATCGCGATTTGACGACCGAGCGCCGTTAGTTTGTCGGTGTCCCCGGTAGACTCCAGCGCAACCAGAACACCAATTCGCCCCAAACCGGGGGTCAAGGCATTGTGGATATAAGTTGCGACGACACCGTGGTTAACCGACAGCTTTGCCGCACGGCGCAGCGTCATGTTCTCGCCGATCGTTGCTATCAAGTGGGTTAATTCTTCCGCAACCGATCGGCCGCTCGGATAGGGCATCTGCTTCAGGCTTTCCATATCAGCCGAAGAGGTCAAAGCAAGCTTTGCCACGGAATGAACATAGGCCTGAAACTGATCGTTGCGCGCGACGAAATCCGTCTCGGCGTTGATCTCGACAATCGCACCTTCGCGCGTCCCGGCTGCAACGCCGACAAGTCCCTCAGCCGCAACTCGGCCCGACTTCTTGGCTGCGGCGGCAAGGCCTTTTTTGCGAAGCCAGTCAATCGCTGCCTCCACATCACCTTCAGATGCAGTGAGAGCGTTTTTGCAATCCATCATTCCTGCGCCCGTCTTTTCGCGCAGGTCCTTAACGAGCGAGGCGGTAATCTCAGCCATAATAATTATCCGTAATCAGGCGTTTTTAGGCAGACGGCTGGGCAGGTTCAGCGTCAAGGGCTGGAATCGATACGGCTTCGATCGCCTCAGGAATTTCTTCAGCAGGCGCCTCTTCCCGTTCGCCTACGTCGACGCCCGAAGCAATCAGCTCTGCCTGCAGCCCATCCAACACGGACCCGGAAACCAGATCGCAATAAAGTTCGATAGCCCGCAGGGCGTCGTCGTTGCCCGGCACAGGATAGGTCACACCGTTGGGGCTCGCGTTCGAATCGCATATCGCAACCACAGGGATCTTCAGCTTGTTCGCTTCCTGAATCGCAATGTCCTCACGCGGCACATCGATGATAAAAAGTATATCGGGTAAGCCACCCATTTCCTTTATACCGCCAAGGGCGCGATCAAGCTTGTCGCGCTCACGGGTAAGCTGCAGCAATTCTTTTTTGGTCAGCCCAGCCTGACGGGAATGATCCGCAAGCTGCTCATCCAGTTCGCGTAGTCGCTTTATCGACAGAGACATCGTCTTCCAGTTGGTCAACATGCCGCCTAGCCAGCGATGATTGACGTAGTACTGGCCACAACGTTGAGCTGCCGCCGCAACTTTATCCTGCGCCTGTCGCTTGGTGCCGACGAACAGGACCCGACCGCCATTTGCGGCGACCTCGCGCACTGCCGTCAATGCCTGGTGCAGCATCGGGACGGTTTGTTCCAGATCAATGATATGTACATTGTTTCGAACACCGAAGATGAAGGGCTTCATCAAAGGGTTCCAACGCCGCGTGTGGTGTCCGAAGTGAACGCCCGCTTCGAGAAGCTGACGCATCGTAAAATTGGGGAGTGCCATGATATATTTTCCGTTCCGGTTGATGCCTCCGCGGGAGTGGTCCATTTAAGGACACCGGAGCAGCCCCGGAAAGTGTCTCCGGATCGCCGCCTAGCCCGCGTGTGAATTTACCTGCGCGCCAGAGGCTTGCAGGCCGGGGTGATATATAGCGTTAAAAATGAAATGACAATCGGCGGCGTCGCGCGAGGTCAAATCGCAAGGAGAGGTTCGGGATGCGGATTTCAACAGTCTTAGAAACCTTGGTCCTGTTGTTGTCCATTTTCAGTGCACCTGGATCAGCGCACGCAGACAACACAGTGGGCCGCTATCAGATGGCCACCTTACCAACCAAGCCTGGAAGTTTCGACAGCCGCGTGATGATTCTCGACACCGCCAATGGCGACCTATGGCAATGGTGGGAAGCGCCTGCCGTGGGAAGTTCAGTTCCGAGCACCGGGATCACCTATCTTGGCAAAGTCATGCCGAGCAACACCGCCGGAGAGACCACTCCTACTCGCCGGAGCAACCCGTTGGAGCCTCTTTTGCCGAGGCATTAAATTCATAGGCGACCCAGGAATAAATTCATTCCCAACAGGGTTTAAAAAATGGGAATAAAAAGCCGGACGGCGGACTAGAGCGGCCCTGCGCGAAACCCCATTTGCAATCTTGCGCTATTGGCGCGGAAACTGGAGAGACAAGATGTCTACGGGCTTTATTCGCCACGCGGCGATTGCAATTTGCGCGTTGTCAGTTGCGGCTTGCCAGGTGCCAACGCCCTATAAGGCGGCTGTGACACAATATGACGACGGCTACAGTACGCAACAGATCGAATCCAACCGCTTTCGGATTTCCTTTCGGGGAAACTCTCTGACTACGCGGCAAACGGTAGATACTTATATGCTGTATCGTGCCGCCGAGGTGACACTGCAAAGCGGCGGCGACTATTTCATTGTCGTCAACAAGGACGTCGACAAGAACACCGCCTATGAAAATTACGGAGACGATTTGGCCTGGGGTTGGGGCGGCGGTTGGGGCTGGCGCCATGGGTTTGGCGGTCCGGGATTCGGCGGCGGAATGGATTATACCCGGCCAGTGAACTCCTATGATGCGATCGCTGACATCGTTACCAATCGGGGCCCCAAGCCTGTCGGCAATACCAACGCATACGACGCGCGAGAGGTACTCAAGGCGGTCGGCCCGACCGTAGTGCGAATCGCGCCGGCGCCGGGGGCGCCACCAGCCCCTGCCCCGGCCCCTGCCCTGACAATGTAGGTGCGATTAGAGTTCCTGGACCTCGACAATGCCGGGCAGTGATCTGATCGCTGTCCGGCACTGACCAGTAATCGACCAGGCCCCTGGCAGTTTTAGTTCGATTTCCCGGGCAGGTTCGGTAATGACGATACTGACCTGTCCCCTACCCTTGTTTTCGCGAGCCAATATGTCGCGCAGTGCGCCTACCCCGTCGCCATTATCGAGCAATATTTTTAAACCCGCAGCGGAATTCTCTACTGCTTTATCCAACAGTTCGATGCCCTGGCAGGTCAAACGCATCTCGTCACCGGTCTTCTGGACGTCGATCGTCAGAATCAGTGCCTGGCCGGCGACCATGATGTCTCGATGCACGGCTAACAGTTCGGAAAACACTGTCACCTCGTAACTGCCCGTCATGTCAGACAGGCTGAGGAACGCATAGCGATTCCCTTTGGCGGATGTCCGTTCCTGCCGCGCTGTAACAATGCCCGGAACTCGGTAGCGGGAGGTGCCGCCGCCTCGTGAAGCCCTTTCCAACATTTGGCGATGGCTGATCACCCCCAGACGGGCCAGAGCCTTGGCATGCTGGTCCAACGGGTGGGCCGACAGATAGAAACCAATCGCCTCAAACTCAAGGCGCAACTCTTCCATCGGATCGTTGGGCCGCAAACTCGTGAGAGCAGGAACGGGCAAACTGTCTGCGCCGGCGCCGAACAGGCTGTTCTGTCCGCTTTTTTTCTCGTCCGCGCTGGTTGCTCCGTAACGTACCAGGAGATCGGCCGATGCAAACAGTTTTGCGCGATTGCGGTCCAAGCTGTCGAAAGCCCCGGCGTTGATCAGGCTCTCGAGCTGGCGCTTATTCATCACTCCCGACTCGGCGCGACGCATTACATCGAATATGTCGGAAAATTTGCCTCCCCGATCGCGCTCAGCAACAAGCGCCTTCATTGCCGGCATCCCGACATTGCGGATCGCAGCCAACGCATAGCGGATAGCTTTGGAACCATCCGGCAGGGTTTCAACAGCAAATGTCTCGGTCGAGCGATTTATATCGGGCGGCAAAAGCTTTATGCCGAGTCTGTCGATCTCCTGCCGAAAAATATTCAGCTTGTCGGTATTCGCGATCGAATAGGCCATCGAGGCTGCCAGGAATTCGACCGGATAATTCGCCTTGAGATAGGCGGTTTGATAAGCCACCAATGCGTAAGCTGCTGCGTGAGACTTGTTGAATCCATAACCAGCAAACTTGTCGACCAGATCAAAGATTTGGCCCGCTTGCGCAGCATCAACACCGCGTTCGACTGCACCAGCGATAAATAATTCGCGCTGCGCCGCCATTTCCGACTTGATTTTCTTGCCCATGGCTCGGCGCAAAAGATCCGCCCCGCCAAGCGTATAGCCTGACAGCACCTGCGCGATCTGCATCACCTGTTCCTGGTAGATGATGATGCCGAAAGTTTCGGTCAAAGTCGGCTCGAGCGACGGATGAAGATAGTCGGGTTTCTCTTCGCCGTTCTTGACTTTGATATATTGCGGAATGTTGTCCATCGGACCCGGCCGATAGAGCGAGATGAGAGCGATGACGTCTTCGAGACGATCAGGCTTCATGCGCTTGATCGTGTCGCGCATACCGGTGCCTTCGACCTGGAACACTCCAACTGTATCGCCACGCGTCATCAGCTCGAAACTGGGCCGGTCATCGAACGGCAGATTGACTAGGTCGATTGCAACACCTTGGTCTTCAAGAAGATTGACCGCGCGTTGCAGTATTGTGAGCGTCGTCAGGCCCAAGAAATCGAACTTAACCAGGCCGGCCATCTCGACATATTTCATGTTGAACTGGGTCACCAGCATGCCGGATTTCTGGTCTCGGATCAGCGGTATCAGCTCCGTCAGCGGCCTATCGGATATCACCACACCGGCAGCGTGAGTCGAAGCGTGGCGGTAAAGGCCCTCCAGCTTCTGTGCCATGTCCATTAAGCGTGCGACGCTCTCGTCCTCGTCGCGCAACGCCTGTAGCACCGGCTCGCTCGCTATCGCCTGGCCTAAGGTAACCGGATTGGCGGGGTTATTCGGCACCATCTTACAAATCTTGTCGACTTGACCGTAGGGCATCTGGAGAACACGACCCACATCGCGCAACACCGCGCGCGCCTGCAGTTTTCCGAAAGTAATGATCTGCGCCACGCGGTCCCGGCCGTAACGCTTCTGGACATAGGCTATCACCTCGTCACGCCGATCCTGACAAAAGTCGATGTCGAAGTCGGGCATCGAAACGCGTTCGGGATTCAAGAAACGCTCAAACAGCAGGCCGAACCGGATCGGATCGAGATCGGTAATCGTCAGGACCCACGCGACCAACGACCCGGCACCTGAACCGCGGCCGGGACCGACCGGGATATCGTGGTCCTTCGCCCACTTGATGAAATCGGCAACGATCAAGAAGTAGCCGGGAAACTTCATCTGGATAATGACGTTGAGCTCGAATTCGAGTCGGTCGGCATAAAGCTGTCGAGTTGCCACCAAAGTGGCTTCATCCATGTCGGACTTAAACACCTGCTCGGTAAGGCGCTTCTCCAACCCGGCAATCGCCTGGGCACGCAATTCGTCTGCCTCGGTGCGGCCCGCAATCGTCGGGAAGGCCGGCAATAGCGGCTTGCGCGTTCTGAGAAGAAACGAACAACGCCTGGCGATTGTCATCGTGTTGTCGATCGCGTCCGGCAGATCGGCAAACAACTCGCGCATTTCCTGGGCCGATTTGAACCGATGCTCGGGTGTCACGCGCCGACGATTTTCTTCGCTGACATAAGTCCCGGCAGCAATGCAAAGCAACGCGTCGTGCGCCTCATACATCGAATCGTCGGCAAAAAAACACTCGTTCGTCGCAACCAGCGGCAAGTTCATCGCATCTGCCAGTTCGATCAATGCTGGTTCGATCCGGCGTTCGTCGTCGAGCCCATGCCGCATCAATTCGACATAGAGCCGGCCTGGAAATAGGCCATTCAACTCGGCCATCATCGCTTCCGCTGCAGGACGTTGGCCTTCCGCAAGTAATCTGCCTACCGGTCCAGCCAATCCACCTGTTAGAGCAATGATCCCTTCGGTTGAGCCGACCAAGGCATCGAGCGGCAAAATGGCGGTATTGCCGTCGTCGTTTTCAAGACATCCCTGGCTGACGAGTTTGATCAGATTGGCATAGCCAGTCTCGTCTTGCGCAAGGAGGACGAGTTGATCGGGATCGGTGCGCGTTCCCGGTCGACCGGGAAGCGGCGCTGCGGTGCGTCTGATCCCAAGCTGCACTCCGATAATAGGCTGAATGCCTTCATCTGCGGCAGCGGTAGCGAATTCCAGAGCCCCAAAAAGATTGCCGGTATCGGTCATCGCGACTGCCGGCATATGACCCTTCTTGCAGAGCTTGATCAGGTCCTTGACCTTGATCGCACCTTCCGACAGCGAATAGGCGGAATGAACGCGAAGATGGACGAAATCAGCGTGGCTCAATCGAGTGTCCTTGGCCGGCAGGGCTTGACTAGGCGTCGATCAGAAACCCGTCTTTAAGCTCAATAACCCGGTCCATGCGGCGGGCAAGATCCAGATTGTGGGTGGCGATCAACGCCCCCAATTTCGTCTCGGCGATCAGTTCGCGCAAGACTGCAAAAACGTCCTCTGCCGTTTTTGGATCGAGATTGCCTGTCGGTTCATCTGCCAGCAACAAAGCCGGCGCATTTGCGAGTGCTCTGGCTATTGCGACGCGCTGCTGTTCCCCGCCCGAAAGCTTACCCGGGCGGTGCGACGCGCGCGCAGCAAGACCGACTCGGTCCAGCAAGACCTGCGCGCGTTCGCCCGCCTCTTTGCGTGATTTGCCCGCGATCATTTGGGGCACAACGATATTTTCCAACGCGCTAAATTCGGGAAGCAAACGATGGAACTGATAGACAAATCCGATCGTCTCACGACGCAACGCCGTGCGGCCGCCGTCGTCGAGACCACCGGCTTCGACACCTGCTATCTCGACCTTTCCACGTGTTGGTTGCTCCAACAGGCCGGCAATATGCAGCAATGTCGACTTCCCGGATCCTGATGGACCAACCAAAGCCACCAGTTCGCCAGCCTGAATTGTGCAACTGGCACCGCGCAGCACTTCCAGCTTCCCTATATTCTGGTCGTAGACACGTACAATATTAGAAAGCCTGAGTGCTGAAGGAGCACCGTCACTCATAGCGCAAGGCCTCAACAGGATCGATTCGGGACGCGCGCCAAGCCGGAATGATGCTGAAGAAGAAGCTCAAACCCAAAGCGACAGCAACGGTATATGCGACCTCCGACCAGTCGAGTTGGGCCGGAATTTGAGAAAACAAATAAAGTGCGGCAGGGAAGAGGTCTCGCCCGGTCAAATCCTGTAACAGATGTCGGATGGACTCGATGTTCTTCACGAACAACACCGCCAGTATTACGCCGCTGGCCGCGCCTATTACGCCGATCGATGCGCCGGCCAGGAAGAAAATCCGCATGATCATGCCTCTGGTGGCACCCATCGTGCGCAGGATCGCGATATCGGCGGTCTTATCCTTAACCAGCATGATCAGACTTGAAATAATGTTGAACGCAGCAACCAGAATGATCATTGTCAGGATGAGAAACATCGTGCTGCGCTCCGTATCGAGAGCACCTAGGAACAGAAAATTAGCCTGCTGCCAGTCGATGACCCGATAGTCGGGACCGACAGCACTGGCAATCGCCTGGTGAGCAGCCAAGACGCCGCCGTCCGGGTCGGCAATATCGACATCAAGTTCGGTTACGCCATCGCCTGTTTGAAAGAATCCCTGTGCCGCCTCAAGGGGCATCAGAATTAAGCCGTTGTCGTATTCCGATACACCTGCACTGAAAACCAACCCGACAATGAATGTCCCTTTTCTGGGCATTGTGCCGAAAGGGGTGCTCGTCAGCTTCGGACTGAGCAGCGTAATGGAGTCGCCCACCGACAGACGCAGTCGCTCCGCCATCCGCACGCCGATCGCAACCTGGTTGCCGGTGAAGTCTTCCAGCTTACCGCCGACGAGTCGACCGGACAGGGCCGGCTTGGCAATAAATTCGGCCTGTTTCATCCCCCTCACCTGCACACCGGTTGCGTAGCCGTTCAGAGTGAGGAGTGCCTGATACTCAACAATAGAGGAAACATTCACGACATTTGGAACGGCGCTTATTTTTGCTTCAAGAGCGTCATAGTCACGAATTGGACCATTGCCTGAAACCGTAACATGCGCGTTCAAACCGAGCATTTTGCTGACGAATTCGGTGCGGAAGCCGCCCATAACCGACATTACGACGATCAGAGTCGCAACGCCCAGTGCGATACCCAGCAAGGAAAAACCCGCAATGACCGAGACAAACCCTTCTTGGCGTTGGGCACGCAAATAGCGCCCGGCCAGCATGCGCTCGAACGGACCGAAAATCATTCCGTCAAGCCGCGACGGCCGACCGCGACGCCGCAGATAACTTGGCTATCGCATCTTCAACCGAAAGCTCACTGCGTTCACCTGTCGATCGGCGCTTCAGTTCGACGACCCCATTGGCCAATCCGCGCGGCCCGACGATGACCTGCCAAGGCAAGCCGATCAAGTCCATGCCGGCGAACTTGCCACCCGGTCGTTCGTCACGGTCATCGTAAAGAACATCGACGCCAGCGTTGGTCAGTTTTGCGTAGATATCGCCCGCCGCAGCATCAACAACGGGATCGCCATTTTTCAAATTGATCAAACCGACATCGAACGGTGCGACGCTGTCCGGCCAGATAATTCCGGCATCGTCGTGGCTCGCCTCGATAATCGCACCGACCAGACGCGACACACCGATGCCGTACGATCCACCCTCGACCGGCACGTCCTTGCCATCAGCGCCTGTCACAACCGCGTTCATCGGAAGTGAGTATTTCGTGCCGAAATAAAATATCTGGCCGACCTCGATCCCGCGCGCCGACAGACGCTTGTCCTCAGGTACCTCGCGCTCGAATCGGGCAGGATCGTGGACGTCCTCCGTTGCGGCATAGAGATTGGTTCGCTGGCGCACAATCGGTTCGAGGTCGCTGTCGTAATCGATATCAACGGGTGGAATCGGCATTTCGAGCAGGTCTTTGTGACAGAAGACGCCGCTTTCGCCGGTGTCAGCCAGCACAATGAATTCATGCGATAGATCGCCGCCGATCGGCCCGGTTTCTGCGCGCATCGGAATGGTTTTCAAGCCCATCCGGGAAAAAGCTCGCAGATAGGAAACATACATGCGGTTGTATGACCGGCGAGCGGCATCCTTATCGATATCGAACGAATAGGCGTCCTTCATCAGGAATTCACGGCCGCGCATCAGCCCAAATCGCGGGCGAACCTCGTCACGAAATTTCCATTGAATGTGGTACAGATTGATCGGCAAGGCCTTATAGGACTTAACCGAGGCACGGAAGATTTCCGTTACCATATCCTCGTTGGTTGGGCCGTAAATCAACTCGCGCTCGTGGCGGTCGGTGATGCGCAGCATCTCCGGCCCATAGGCATCATAGCGACCGGTTTCTTTCCAAAGATCGGCAGGTTGAAGAGTCGGCATCAGAATTTCGATCGCGCCTGCACGATCCATCTCCTCCCGCACGATCTTCTCGATCTTGGCTAAGACGCGTTTGCCGAGCGGCAGCCAAGCATAGATGCCTGCCGCCTCCTGACGGATCATACCGGCACGCAGCATAAGCCGGTGCGAAATGATCTGGGCTTCGGCAGGGTTTTCTTTGAGAGTCGGGAGAAAATATTTAGATAGGCGCATGGGCGCGGTTGTACGGATTCGCCCCGGCTCTGTCCATCGGACTTAGAACAATCCTTGAATGATCCCGTTATCGTCGAGATGAATTCTTTCCGCCGCCGGCACTCGGGGCAATCCGGGCATCGTCATGATCTCACCGCACAAAGCGACAACAAATCCTGCGCCCGCCGACAAACGAACATCGGAAACTGGAAGAACGAAACCTTCCGGCGCCCCTCGTAGGTTAGGGTCAGCCGAAAAACTATATTGGGTCTTGGCCATACAAACAGGCACGGAGCCAAAGCCAGCATCCTCGTGCTGGGCTAACTTGGCCAACGCCCGGTCCGAAAAATCGACGTGATCTGCCCTATATATTTCGCGAGCTACCGTATTAATCTTTTCAGCGATCGGTAACGAGTCCGGATAGATCGGATGGAAATGTGCTGACCCACCGTCAGCCAGCGCAGCAACTTCATGGGCAAGGCTCTCGGTTCCTTCCGCCCCTTCCGCCCAATGAGTGCACAGATGAGCACTTATGCCCAGTTCACCGCACTCTCTCACGATCACGTCGACTTCAGCTTGAGTGTCGCTCGTGAAATGATTGATCGCCACGACGACCGGCACACCGAACTTCAGCATGTTTTCTATATGCCGGCGTAAGTTGCAAAGACCTGCGTGAACCGCCGAGACATCTTCCGCGGCAAGGTTATTCTTGGCGACGCCGCCGTGCATTTTGAGCGCACGCACGGTTGCGACAACGACCGTCACAGCTGGTTTTAGTCCGCCGAGGCGGCATTTAATGTCGAAAAATTTCTCAGCGCCAAGATCTGCACCGAATCCTGCTTCCGTCACGACATAATCTGCGAGGCGCAATGCCGTCTCTGTGGCTTTCAGCGTGTTACAGCCATGGGCGATGTTCGCAAATGGACCGCCATGGACCAAGGCCGGCGTGTGCTCAAGCGTCTGCACAAGATTTGGCTGAAACGCATCGCGCAGCAGTACCGTCATCGCTGATGCAGCCTTAAGGGCCTGCGCAGTCACGATCTCGCCGTTCGCATTGCGCCCAACTATGACTCGGCTCAAGCGAGCTTCCAGGTCCTCCAGCGAACGCGCCAAGCAAAAAATCGCCATGACTTCGGACGCGACGGTAATGTCGAAACTCTCGGGCCGGTTTAATCCTTTGCCCGTAACGTCGATCGTCATCCGTCGAAGGGCGCGATCATTCATATCCATAGAACGGCGCCAAGTAACCTTTTGGGGATCAAGCGCCAGTGAATTACCCCAGTAGATGTGATTGTCGACCATTGCCGCCAGCAAGTTGTTGGCTGCGGTGATGGCATGGAAGTCGCCGGTAAAATGAAGATTAATCTCGTCCGAAGGCGCAACCTGCGCGCGGCCGCCGCCTGTGGCCCCACCTTTCATCCCGAAACATGGTCCCAGCGACGGTTCCCGCAGGCAGATCAAAGCCTTTTTGCCGATGCGCGTCAGCCCGTCGCCCAGCCCGATTGTCGTCGTGGTTTTGCCTTCGCCAGCTGGGGTCGGACTTATGGCAGTAACCAGGATCAGCTTGCCGTGACCCTCGAGCGGGAGGGATTCGGTAAACCCCCTAGAGAGTTTCGCCTTGTACGGGCCAAATTGATAAAGCGCAGACGCCGGTATTCCGACCTTGGCGCCGATCCGATCAATCGGGAGCAAGTTCATATCTGTTCGATCTCTCCATAACAGCGACAGTTCGAACAGAATCTGAGTCGTCTGACTGCTGATGAAATGTCAGTTTGCCGAGACGAAGAACGAAGGTCAAAGGTCGTTTTATGGTTTGGCAGCTGCAACTGGGCTGCCCGTTTCAACGAAGGTCTTGAAGCGGGCAAGTTGCTGGTCCAGAACGGAATCAACCAACGGCGCCCACATGGCCGAACCGTCACGCAGATAGCCACCGACTATATAATCTTGTTCCAAATCGACGCCGTTATCGCCCTGCTTGATTGTCCAGGTTAGTGCTCCATAAACCCCTCGCCTTGCAACGGCCCCAGAGCGCCGCGCAGGCGCACGATTTTGCCCGGGTCGACGGCTACCACCGTCAAGTGCAGCCTTTGAATGCCGTCTTTAGACCGCTCACAGAAACAGCCGCCCACTTTGAGATCGAGGTGAAGATTCGCAGCCTTGCCGGAAACCGTGTGCTCCGGACTCCACCAACGGTCGATCATACCCAGTGCTGCATAAACTCGGCTTGCAGACCCTTGAATAGCGACGGTCTGGGCAACTTCAAATCCTGACGGTGCAATAGTTTTGACTTCGGCATAAGCAGGCGAAGCAGATAGAGCCATTATGATCAGAGCAAGTATTGGAGCCCTCATTTCCTAACCCTTAGCAGCATCCTCAATCTGAAACTGAACGCGGACCTCCCCGTTCCAGCGATCGAGCTTAACCTTTCCGGCCAACGCAATCGGAAGACCACCTGACTGCAGTAGCGCCAAGCCAAGCGGCGAGTCCGCCGCACGAAAAGCAATAGCTTTGAGTCGCCCGCCGGTGTTGTCCGAGACGATGCAACGTACGTGGCTAGTACCGACAAGGTCTGCCTTAACGATTTTCACTCCAGTTAGTGCGAAGCGTGGTTCATGATTGCCAGAGCCGAAGGGGCCAAGTTTTTCGATGGTTTCTGCCAGACTGACCGTTGCGCCGCCACAAGAGAGACTTCCATCAATCGCCAGAATAGGGTCCATCCGAACACCGCCTTCGGCGATTTTAGTCTCCATGAAGGATGCGAACTGCTGCAGATTTTCTTCTTTTACCGTAAAACCAGCCGCCATCGGGTGGCCGCCGCCTGCAACGAGTAAACCGGCGCCCTTCGCCGCAATTACGGCTGCACCAAGATCGATACCGGGAACCGAACGAGCGGACCCTTTGCCAACTCCATCGCTCACCCCGATCACGCACGCAGGACGGTGGTATCGGTCCATCAGTCGTGATGCGACGATGCCGATGACACCCGGGTGCCAACCCTGCCCCGCCACGATGATGATCCTGGCCGATTGTGCCTGACCGCTCGTTTCAACCTGCGCGAGAGCCGCCTCCAATGTGTCGGCCTCGATCGTCTTGCGATCGGCGTTATGTCCGTCAAGCAGAGCCGCCAATCTCACTGCCTCAGCTTGATCGTCGGTGGATAGTAAACGCGCGCCGCAATCCGCCTTGCCGACGCGACCACCCGCATTAACACGTGGGCCGAAGACAAAACCCAAGTGATATGATGACGGGCTCTCGCTGATTTTGGCGACATCGGCCAAAGCGGCCAAGCCGATATTACGCCTTTGTGCCAGGATTTTGATGCCTTGGGTCACGAACGCGCGGTTAAGGCCGATGAGCGGCACGACATCTGCGACCGTACCCAGCGCCACTAGATCGAGCCACTGTCGCAAATCCGGTTCAGGCCGGGTTTCATACCAACCTGCGGCGCGGAGCGCTCGGTTGATCGCGACGAGACTGAGGAACGTGACCCCGACAGCCGCGAGATGACCCAATTCCCGTGATTCGTCCAATCGGTTCGGATTGATGACGGCAAATGCTTCGGGGAGTTGAATGTCGGCCATGTGATGGTCGATGACGATCACTTCCAAACCGACGTCACGTGCAGCCGCAAGCGGCTCATGGGCGGTGATCCCACAATCCAGAGTGATGACAAGCTTTGCCCCCTGCTGTGCCAGTATCCCGAAGGCAGCAGCGTTTGGACCGTAACCTTCTAGAATTCGATCTGGAACGTAGAGCAACGCGTCGCTACCGATCGCGCGCAGGAAGCGCAGCAGCAAGGCTGATGATGTAGCGCCATCGACGTCATAATCGGCAAAGAGCGCGATGCGCTCGCCACTCATGATTGCACCAGCAATGCGATCTGCCGCCCGGTCCATATCGCGTAAGACCGAGGGGTCCGGCAGAAACGACCGCAGCGTCGGCGCCAGATGCGCTTCGACGGTCTGGTGATTCACCCCGCGTCCAACGAGAATTCTTGCTGCCAGGTCCGGTAGGCCATGAGATTGGGCGACGGCCAGCGCCATGCGGTCATCGCAAGGTTGAGCCAACCAGCGCCGTCCCGTGACCGAAAGTTTGCCGGCCAGCCAATCCGTGGGCTGGGCCTCCAAGGTATCTTGAATGGAGACTGGGCTGCCTGTCACGACTCTCCTTTAAAGCCGAGCGGTGCAACTTTCCGCCGGAAATTGTGGTGTGCCTCGACGAACCTAACCGTGCCCGACTTCGATCGCATAATAACGGAATGGGTATAGGCCCCGCCGGGGAAGCGTCGTACGCCCTTCAGCATCGAACCGTTCGTAACACCGGTAGCAGCGAACATCACGTCACCACTCGCCAAATCCTCAAGCCCATATTTGCGATTGAGATCAGTGACATTCCATCGCGCTGCCCGAGCGCGCTCGTCGTCGTTGCGAAACAAAAGTCGAGCCTGCATCTGGCCGCCAATACAGCGCAATGCCGCGGCAGCCAGGACGCCCTCCGGAGCGCCACCCGAACCGATATATAGATCGATGCCCGCATCGGGTTGAGCCGTGGCGATCACGCCGCTGACGTCACCGTCCGAAATCAACATGATACGCGCGCCAGCCTCACGAACCTTGGCGATCAATTCAGCGTGGCGCGGCCGATCCAAGATACACACCACAAGGTCCGACAAATCCGCAGTTTTTGCTTTGGCCAGGGCGCGGAGATTCTGCAGCGGCGTGTTGTCCAGGTCGATTATCCCGTCGGGCAAATTCGGCCCAACCGCAATTTTGTCCATATAGACGTCTGGTGCATTGAGGAAACCACCGGACTCGGCCATCGCGATAACGGCGAGCGCGTTATTGCCTCCCACGGCCGTGATGGTAGTCCCTTCGAGAGGGTCGAGAGCTATGTCGATAGCAGGGCCATCTCCCAGTCCGACCTTTTCGCCGATATACAGCATCGGAGCCTCGTCGCGCTCACCTTCGCCGATAACGACAGTGCCATCGATAGACAAGCTGTTCAGAGCCTCCCGCATTGCATCGACAGCAGCTTGATCAGCGGCCTTCTCGTCGCCCCGTCCCATCAGCAGCGATGCCGCCAACGCAGCCGCCTCGGTCACTCGGACAGCTTCAAGCGCCAGATTGCGATCCATCATCCGCGTTTGACTGGTCGGCATTAATGTTCCCCTCAGTATGAATTTCGATCACAGTAAACTTGGAACCAATTGGCCCCAACGATCACTAAAATTGTTCTATCCGTATAACCCGCGGCGCCTCGACGACAGCTTCAAGCGCGCCAATCTGTTCGACCGCAGCAGTCATTCGCGCTTCGTGCGTTTCATGCGTTGTTAGAACTACAGGCACATTATCGCCCGGGGCTCTCAGCCGCTGCAACACGGATTCCAACGAAACTTGCTGATCGCGCAGCACTGCTGCAACGTCCGCTATAACTCCCGGTCTGTCGACCACCATTAGCCGAAGATAATAGGCCCCAAAGCGATGTTCGATCGGACTCGGTCGAGCTTTCAGAAGCTCTGTCGCAGGAACTCCAAATGTTGGCACACGGCATCCACGCGCAATATCGATCAGATCGGCAACGACCGCAGAAGCGGTAGGACCACTGCCGGCTCCCCGTCCGACAAAATTTACTTTTTCAACAAAATTTCCCTGCGCGACGATTGCGTTATAGACGCCGTCTGCAGCAGCTATAGCTGCATATTTCGGCACCATGCATGGGTGGACTCGCTGCTCAATTCCGTCATCTAAACGGCGCGAGATACCGAGTAGTTTTATCGCGTAGCCCAATTCGTCAGCATAGGCGATATCGAGGGCGCCGATGTGACGAATGCCTTCGATATGGACAGAAGCCAAATCTACCTCACTACCGAAGGCCAGCGAGGTTAGAATTGCCAGCTTATGGGCAGTGTCTATTCCGTCGATATCGAAACTGGGATCGGACTCGGCGTAACCCAGAGCCTGGGCTTCGCTGAGCACTTCATCAAATCCACGACCGGTATCGCGCATCTGAGTTAGTATATAGTTGCAGGTACCATTCAGAATGCCATGCAGTTCGGAAATGCAGTTCGCAGCAAGGCCTTCGCGCAGTCCTTTGACGATGGGGATGCCACCGCAAACCGAGGCTTCATATGCCAGTGTGACTTGCTTCGCTTCAGCTAGAAGCGCAAGGGCCGTCCCGTGGCGGGCCAGGAGGGCCTTGTTGGCCGTAACTACGGATTTTCCGTTGTGAAGTGCCTTTTCGACCAGAAGTCGCGCCGGTCCGTCTTCGCCCCCGATCAACTCCACTACGACGTCGACTTCGGGATTGGATGCTAAAGAGACCGGGTCATCGCACCAAGTTATGGAAGATAAATTGAAATCGCGCTGCTTAGCCCGAGTTCGAGCCGAGACAGCCACAATTTCAATGGGCCGTCCGGCCCGTAATGCCAGCAGCGCCCTCTGTTGATCCAGTAGCCTGAGCACACCTGAGCCGACCGTTCCAAGGCCGGCTATGCCGATCCGAAGCGCCGACACCGGTTCAGGATTCAGCGAAGAGCTGAACCGAGGCACCCGCAACTGCAGCGTCATTGCATGCAACGCCGACCGCTATCCGCGGTACGGGAATACCATAGCCAGCAACCGCTTGAGCCACCGACCCCGCGCGTGCTGCGGCCAAATCGAACCGCGTCAGGCCGGCAGACGCATTCGTTTCGATATCGCCATGTCCAAATATGCGAATGGTGCCTTTAGCAGCGCGAATCGTGGGCATGGCATCCGCTAGTATCGCCAAGTTTCCGGCGCTCATCGCCGAAGAGCCCGGGTCAAAATGGATAATCGCAGCTGGTTCCGCATCGACAGGCTTTTCAGTCAAGCAAGGCGATCCGTCTTCGGTTCGCGATGCGACCGCAGCGGCCTTCGATACCGACGCCGGAGTAACCGGCGCCTTGCTGTTAATAGGGATGCTAATAGTCACCGGCGCGCTGTCCACCGACGGTGCCTCAGGACTGGCGGGAGATACGTCCTTGGCCTTCTCACGATCAGCAACCAAAGATTTTTCAAGTGTCGCGGCTTCTGCAAAGGTCGGCATATTAACCGGCCGCGGCGGCACCTGCGCTAGATTGGGGTAGGTTCCATCGTCCTTAAAAGCCCGCCTCTCGTCAGGAATCGATGGCCCCTCTTCCTTCCCGGCATCGGTTGTTTTGTCACGCGTCCCGCTTTTGGCCGATGCACCGGTCGGATTTTTCTCTCCGGCGACAACATCCGCGACCGTCGTCGAGGCCTGTGCGCCAGCAACCTGGGGAGCAGGAGCATCAATTGAAGACGATTTTGGCGCCGGGGTAGGCTCAGCAACAGGCGAACCCGCCTGAGGAAGAGACGGCGGAGTAGCGGGCGCCGCTGGCTGAGGGCTAGCGACAACAGGAGGCGCGGGTTTTGACGGTGGCGCAGGCGGTTGAGCCTTTGCTTTGAAGGCAGGAACTTCCGTCACGGCGGGCCGAGGAATTGTCGGCTGCACATCCTGGGCATAAGGAACATTGCTGCCAAACGGCGAAATGCTCTTGACGGTCGAGCAACCGACTAACGCCGTTCCTGCAACCGCCGCTGCGGCTGCGAGACGAAAGGATGATCTGAGGATGATATTCGATGTCATGGCAAATCCGTTTGAACTCGCACTCCTGTAGCAGAAGCGGAAGGGGCGGTGCAAAGAAACAGGAAGGCTGTTAAAAGCTCCTAGTTCAACTGCTCGCAAAATCATGTCGTCGTCTAGCGGTAAAATGACCGGCGAATAAAGCTCTCCGCAGGCACAAGAGGTATTGCATGACGAACAATGCTGAATCGAAACCGGTTAGAGGTTCCGAAGACAGGCCCATAAAGGTACCTGACCCGGTCGAGATGGGCCATGCGTTGACGCGATTGGCGGAGCGCGGACAGGCACTTGTGACCGAGTTCCTGGAACGGCAAGCAACGTCCAAGGACGGCGGACAGATCGACAAACTCAATATCGGCGGCGCATTCTTCGAGATGACTGCACGAATGCTTGCTGATCCGGCGCGTCTCATGCAGGCTCAAATGCAGCTTTGGCAGGATTATATTGCCCTGGTTGGCACCGCAACCCGTCGTTTCATGGGTGAGCAGACCGAACCGATTGTCAAACCAGCCAAAGAAGACAAGCGTTTCCGCGATCCCGCGTGGCAGGAAGGCGCAATCTTCGACTTTATTAAACAGTCCTACCTTTTGAGCGCGCGCTGGATGCAGTCAGTGGTCAAAGACGTTGAGGGACTCGATGAAAAGACCGCGCAGAAGGTCGATTTCTATACGCGGCAGTTTGTCGATGCAGTGGCCCCGTCGAATTTCGTTCTGACCAACCCCGAGGTCCTTCGCACGACCCTTGAGACCGGTGGCGAGAATCTTGTGAAGGGTCTTGAGCATCTCCTGGAAGATCTGGAGCGCGGCAAGGGGCAGCTTCTGATAAAGATGACCGACCCCAATGCTTTCCGAATCGGCGAGAACATCGCGCTCGCACCGGGAAAGGTTGTCTACCAAAACGCACTGATGCAACTCTTGCAGTACAACCCCACCACCGAGCAGGTCCACAAGCGCCCGCTGGTGATTATTCCGCCCTGGATCAACAAGTTCTACATCCTCGATCTTCGTCCTGAAAATTCGTTCGTCCGATGGGCTGTCGATCAAGGCCACACGGTATTCGTCGTCTCCTGGGTTAATCCCGACGCAAGTCAGGCCGCGATGAATTTCGACGACTACCTGAAACTCGGCTTTCTGGACGTTCTCGATGCTGTCGAGCAGGCCACCGGCGAACGTGAATGCAATATGATCGGCTATTGCCTCGGAGGTACGCTTCTGGCGTCGGGCCTGGCGGTACTTGCGGCGAAGAAACAGCAAAAGCGAGTCGCGTCGGCAACATATTTCGTCGCATTGGTCGACTTCAACGACGTTGGAGAGGTGCGCGTTTTCATAGACGAAGCGCAGCTCGCGGCCTTGGACGATAAAATGAAAAGCCAGGGCTATCTCGACGCTAAAGACCTCTACACTACCTTTAACATGCTTCGCGCGAACGATCTGATCTGGTCCTTTGTAGTAAATAACTATCTTTTAGGGAAAGAGCCGTTCCCTTTCGACCTTCTATACTGGAACTCGGATTCCACGCGCATGCCGGCTGCAATGCACAGTTTTTACCTTCACAATATGTATCAGAAAAATCTTTTGGCTCAGCCCGGGGGAATAACGCTTCAGGGCGTTCCGATCGATCTCGGCAGGATCAAGACGCCCAGCTATATCATCGCGACCAAAGAGGACCACATCGCACCATGGAACTCGGTTTACGCAGGAACGCAGTTGTACAATGGTCCACGCCGGTTCGTTCTGGGCGCATCGGGTCATATCGCCGGAGTCGTCAACCCGCCGGCTGCGCACAAATATGGTTATTGGACCAACGATGAGTTACCACCGGATCCGGAAAGCTGGCTGAGCGGTGCGGAGAAACATGACGGGTCATGGTGGAGCGACTGGCAGAAATGGGTAGCTCCACACGGTGGCAAAATGGTTGCCGCTCGAACCCCCGGTGACGGCGCATTGATCCCGATAGAGGACGCACCGGGAAGCTACGTCAAACAGCGAGCAATGTAGTCGCTCAGTCCCAGGGGCGCGAGTGCGGGATTCCGGTTCGATATTCCCTGCCCAACTCATAATAGTGTTCGACGCCCGATAGGAAGTAGTGCCGATCCTGCTCGCTCATCATGCGCCAGAACTTGGCGGGACGGCCGGCCCAAACCTCCCCAGAACCAACGATTTTCTTGGGCGAAATAAACGCTCCGGCCGCAACCATCGCGCCGGTCTCAACCACCGCATCATCCATAATGCACGCTGTCATCCCGACCATGGCACCGTCCTTGATCGTGCAGGCATGGATCATCGCCATGTGCCCAATCATCACATTGTCGCCGATTTCAGTTCCGCGGCCTTCACGAGCAACGTGTACGACCGTGCCATCCTGAATATTGGTTCGCGCCCCGACACGAATATAGTTTGTATCCCCGCGCAACACGCAGCCGAACCAGATGCTGGCCCCGGCCCCGATTACAACGTCGCCGATAATTGTTGCATTATCGGCAATGAAGGCGTCAGGGGCGATTTGCGGCAATTTGCCGGCGAATGGCAGTATCAGAGGCATTAAGGGAACATCGCGATTTGTGAAAGACCAGTTGTCTCAGGTATTTGCAACATAACATTCATATTTTGTATTGCCTGTCCGGAGGCACCTTTTACCAAATTATCGATCACCGAAACAAGAATGGCCCGTCCGGGTACCCGATCGGCGAACACCCCAATAAGCGCCATGTTGGATCCCCGTACGTGGCGCGTGGATGGTGCAGTACCTTCAGGGGTCACCCGAACGAAAGGCTCATCAACATAGGTGTTTTCGAGCGTATGCCGCATATCCGCAGCCGAACATCCTGGCGTCAGTCTCACATAGATGGTCGACAAGATTCCACGATTCATTGGCATCAAATGCGGCGTGAACACGATCTTGAGTTCGCGTCCCACCACCGAGCTAAGTTCCTGTTCGATCTCGGGGGCGTGGCGGTGCTTAGCGATCCCGTAGGCGTGGATTCCTTCCGACACTTCGCCGTAAAGAGAGTCTTGTTTGGCCTCGCGGCCGGCTCCGCTGACTCCGGATTTAGCGTCGATAATGATTTCGTCGGGATCGATCAGACCGGCCCGCAATAAGGGAACCAGGGGGAGTTGCGCAGAAGTCGGATAGCATCCTGGATTGGCTATCAGACGTGCCTTCCGGATTGATTCCCGCTTGTGCTCGGTTAGGCCATAAACGGCTTCAGCCTGAAGCTCGACTGCCTGATGCGGATGCCCATACCAATGAGCATAGCTGTCGATATCGGTCAGCCGAAAATCAGCAGAGATATCGATAACCTTGATATGGGATGGAATCGACTTGACCACCGCTTGTGTAGTCCCGTGCGGCAAGGCACAGAATACAACATCGACCTCGGACCAATCGACCTCTTCGATCTTGGTCAATTTCGGAAGCGTGAGACCGGCGAGATGTGGGAAAACCTCGCCCATCGACCTGCCTGCTTGACGCTCTCCTGAGAGAGCTACGATACGAGCAGCCGGGTGAAGCGCGAGCAAGCGTACCAAGTCAGCGCCCGAATAACCGCTTGCTCCAAGGATCGCGATTCTGACTTCCGGGAAGCTTGTCATGATACCCTCGTTGGGCGCCCACAAATTATAGCCGACGAGAGTGATATGGCCTCGCTCGACGATAAATGAAACCGGAAGCTATTGCATCATGTCACGATCCGGCCTGCCGCGAATTTAAGGTTGCAGCCCAACCGGCAACAGCTCACAGAAAAGCCAAGCTAGCACGTGATAAATCGGCCGCGCAGTCGGTACGACAACGCGGCCGATAACCAATTTAAAATATCAGCGCTTAGCCCACTGCATACCGCGACGGGCTTTGCGGCGACCGTATTTCTTGCGTTCGACGACACGCGCATCGCGCGTCAGCAATCCGGCATGTTTCAAGTTAGGCCGAAGGGCTGGTTCATAAAGGGTGAGCGCCGTGGATATGCCATGACGAACTGCCCCTGCCTGGCCGGACAGGCCGCCGCCGACTACGGTGCAATAGACATCGAACTGGTCGAGACGATCTGACACCAGGAATGGCTGATTGATGATCATGCGCAGAACCGGGCGGGCGAAATAGACCGAGATGTCACGACCGTTGACTTCAACTTTGCCGCTGCCTGGTTTGATCCAAACACGAGCGATCGCATTTTTGCGCTTGCCGGTCGCATAAGAACGGCCAAAAGAGTCGCGTTGCGGTAGAACCTGCTCATTGACGGCAATATTTTCGACTGCGTTGCCGAGATCGTGAAGATCGGTCAGCGTCCGTGTCGGCTGGGTGGTTTCCGAGGTGGACATTATCAGATCCTTTTATTCTTGCGATTTAGCGCACCGACATCGAACGCGGTCGGCTGCTGCGCTTCGTGCGGATGTTCCGGTCCGGCATAAACACGGAGGTTCGACAGTTGCTGGCGTCCCAGAGGACCGCGCGGCAACATGCGCTCGACTGCTTTTTCGATCACGCGTTCCGGATGCTTACCCGCTAGGATTGCCCCCTGCGTGCGCCCTTTGATTCCGCCGGGATGTCCGGTGTGCCAATAAAACACATTGTCCCGCGCCTTGTTGCCAGTCAGCCGAACCTTCTCGGCATTGACGACGACGATATTATCGCCGCAATCGACATTCGGAGTGAAGGTCGGACGGTTCTTGCCGCGCAACCGCATCGCGATCACACTTGCCAAGCGACCGAGCACTAGCCCGTCCGCGTCGATTACCAGCCACTCCTTTTGGACATCAGCTGGTTTAATATTGAAGGTCTTCATGAAACTCGCCTTTTTAGGGAGCGCGCCTTGTACATGAGCGACCTATGAACGTCAAGTTAATGCCTGAAGTTTCAGTGTCTTATGTATGTGGTATTATGATACCCAAACTCTTCGGCGTCCGCGGATCGTCGGCGCGTCGGCAATAGAAAGAACAAAATGGCTGAGTTATTGAACGCAGACATGGACTTGCGGGACTTGCTCCTGTCGACACGAACAATTGCACTCGTCGGTGCCAGTCCTAAAGCCAACCGAGCCAGCCATGGCGTAATGGCGTTTCTCCTACAAGCCGGTTATCGCGTCATTCCGGTCAACCCATTAGCGACTGGCCAAACCATTCTTGGGGAACAGGTTTATGCCAATCTGAGCGATATAAAAGAGACGATTGATCTGGTTGATGTATTTCGCCGTGCAGAAGACACTCCGGCCATCGCACAAGAGGCCGTAGCCATCGGCGCAAAGGCGCTGTGGCTTCAACTCGGCATCGCCAATGAACAAGCCGCAGCAATCGCCATGGACGGAGGGTTGAACGTTGTAATGGACCGATGCACAGCTATTGAAATCGAACGGCTAAGGAGAAACTCACTTTTTCAAG
>PLTD01000233.1 GCA_003165335.1 Rhodospirillales bacterium
GAATAATGGGAGTTCAAGACGAACCACCGTTTCAGGGACGGGAGTGCGAACTTCACGGGATGGTTCGGTCCCTGCACAGTGTCCATCCGGCGGAAGTGGCCGCGTTGGCCGGCGGCGCGGCGCTCATCATTGCCCATGACGCCGCATTCGATCGCCGCTTTGTCGAGGGCTTGAGTGAGGTGTTCGTCACCAAGCTTAGGACAAGCGACGGAAGAAGACCGGTTTAGGGCCACGCCAACCTCGACCTCAGGTTACGCTGCACCTATACTGGCGGCGCGACCTTGCCGGACCGCGATTTAAAGATGCCGATATCCCGTTTGATGCGAATCAACGCCGGATCCGTTCGGCGCGGTAGCCTGCAAGCAGCGGGGTAATGGACATGGTGCAATCGGACGAACGGAGCATTCTGACACGCGCTGGCCTTGATGCGTTGATTGGCACGCTTGCCGCGCGGGGCTACCGCGTCGTCGGGCCCAAATTGCGCGATCAGGCGATCATCTACGATGACATCGCTGGCGTCGGGGATCTTCCGGCCGGTTGGACGGACGAGCAGGACGGCGGACACTATCGACTGGAACAGCGCGACGACAATGCGCTCTTCGGCTACGCTGTCGGCCCGCACTCGTGGAAGAAGTACTTGCACCCGCCTCGTCTCCAGCTGTGGAGCGCCAAGCGCGAGGAAACCGGTTTTTCGATCAGCCACGAGCCGGAAACGATCCCGCCTTTCGCGTTCATTGGCGTACGCGCCTGCGAGATCCAAGCGATCGCGATCCAGGATCGGGTCTTTCTGGAGGGGCCGCATGTCGACCCGCATTACCAGGTCCGGCGCGCCGGCGCTTTCATAGTCGCGGTCAATTGCGGCAAGGCGGGGGGAACCTGCTTCTGCGTCTCGATGGGCACCGGTCCGTGCGCAAAGTCGGGCTTCGACATCGCGTTGACCGAGCTGCTTCCCGGCACCAGCGAGCCTATCTATGTCGCCGAAGCTGGCTCTGAGAAGGGAGCGGAGATCCTTTCCAGCTTGCCCGGTCGCGCAGCGCAACCGGCAGAAATCGAAGCAGCGGAGGCCGTCGTCACTCACACGGCTGCGGCAATGGGCCGGTCATTGGAGACCGCAGGTATCCGCGACCTTCTGATGAGCAATCTCAACCATCCGCGCTGGGATGACGTGGCTGAACGATGTCTCGCCTGCGCCAATTGCACCATGGTCTGTCCGACTTGCTTTTGTACGTCGGTCGAAGATGCGAGCGACCTTTCGGGCGAGGAGGCCAGCCGGTCGCGACGCTGGGATTCCTGCTTCACGATGGATTTCTCGTTCATCCATGGCGGGAGTGTCCGGGCCTCGACCAAGTCCCGCTATCGCCAGTGGATGACTCATAAACTCGCGACCTGGATCGATCAGTTCGACACGTCCGGCTGTGTCGGCTGTGGACGTTGTATCACCTGGTGCCCGGTTGGTATCGACCTCACAGAGGAGGCGCGGGCCATTCGCGACGCACCTGCGCAAGAGGCAAAACCATGATGGAAGGAATGGAAGCGATCGTCCGCGAACATCGCTTTTTCGCGGACCTGGATGACGATTTCGTCAAGCTGATCGCGGGCTGCGCGCGCAACGTACGCTTCAACGCCGGTGATTATCTATTTCGCGCCGGCGAGCCGGCCAACGAGTTCTACCTCCTGCGCCATGGGCGCGTGGCGCTCGACATCGCTGTGCCGGGCCGGGGCATGATCACGATCGAAACCGTCAGCGCAGGCGAAATCGTCGGCGTGTCCTGGCTGCTCCCGCCCTATCGCTGGGACCATGACACGCGCGCCGTCGAGCTGGTCCGGGCCATCGGCATGGACGCCAAGTGTCTGCGCCAGAAATGCGACGCAGATCACGATGTCGGCTATGAAATGATGCTGCGCTTCGTGCCGATCCTGGTCGATCGGCTCCGGGCCCTGCGGTTGCAGCTCCTCGATGTCTATGGAACGCATGGCTGAGCGGAGCATGGCCCTCGCCGCCGATCCGATGGCGCCGATCGCGGCGCGCGTCGCCCGCGTGCGGCGTGAATTGAAGGATGTCTGGACGATCGACATAGAGGTGGGCTCCGGCGGATTTCCCTTCGCCCCCGGGCAGTTCAACATGCTGTATTCGTTCGGTGTCGGCGAGGCGGCGATCTCGATTAGCGGGGACCCGGCCAGGCCGAACACGCTCGTCCACACTGTCCGGGCTGTCGGCAAGGTCTCAGGTGCGCTGACGCGTCTAAAGCCAGGAGAATTCGTCGGGCTGCGCGGTCCATTCGGCGCCGGGTGGCCGATCGACGTGGCCGTCGGATCCGACGTCGTCCTGGTCGCCGGCGGACTTGGGCTCGCGCCCCTCAGGCCTGCCCTCTATCGGCTCCTCGCGACGCGCGAGAATTATGGCCGGATCGTTCTCCTTTGCGGCGCGCGCAGCCCGCGCGACATTCTTTTCCGCATCGAACTCGAGCGCTGGCGCCGCCGCCTCGACATCGACATCGAAGTGACTGTTGACCATGCCGCACCGGACTGGCGCGGCAATGTCGGTGTCGTTACGACATTGATCGGGCGTGCCGCCTTCGATCGCCATCACACGGTCGCCATGGTGTGCGGCCCGGAAATCATGATGCGCTTCGCCGCCTCTGAATTAGTCAATGCCGGCGTTTCCGACGAGGCCATCTACCTGTCGATGGAACGCAATATGAAATGCGCGATCGGCCATTGCGGCCACTGCCAATTCGGCGGAGATTTCATCTGCAAGGACGGGCCGGTCTTGACCTACCGCCACCTTCGCGATCGACTTGCGCGCTCGGAGATATGACATGGCGGCCATGCCGAAGCCCAAGCTCGCCGTCTGGAAATTCTCCTCCTGCGATGGCTGCCAACTCACGCTCCTCGATTGCGAGGACGAGTTGCTCGCCGTCGCCGGCGCGGTCGAGATCGCCTATTTTCCCGAGGCCACCCGCGGTGTCGTCAAAGGTCCCTACGACGTTTCCCTGGTCGAAGGCTCAATTACCACAGCGCACGATGCGGAGCGGATCAGAGCGGTCCGCAAACAGTCGAAGGCGGTGATCACGATCGGGGCTTGCGCAACCGCCGGGGGCATCCAGGCGCTGCGCAATTTCGCCGACGTTGCCGCCTTCACCGCGATTGTCTATGCCCGGCCTGACTTTATTTCGACGCTCGCCACCTCGACCCCGATCGCCGCCCATGTGCCGGTCGATTTCGAACTCCGCGGGTGCCCGATCGACAAGCGCCAGCTCATTGAGGTGCTCTCGGCCTTTCTCGCCGGCCGCCAGCCGGTGACGCCGGCGCACAGCACCTGCGTCGACTGCAAGCTGGCGGGGAATGTCTGCGTGATGGTCGCCCATGGCACGCCGTGTCTCGGGCCGGTGACGCATGCCGGCTGTGGTGCGTTATGTCCGACCTATAATCGCGGGTGCTATGGCTGCTTCGGGCCGATGGAGAGTCCGAATGCTAAAAGTCTCAGTGCCAGGCTGTCCGCGCTGGGCATGGATGAGCGAGCCCTAAGCCGCGTCTATCGGACCTTCAACGCCGCCGCAAAACCATTTGCGGACGAGGCGGAACGCCATGGCGCGTAAGACCATCAAGGTCGACTATCTCGCCCGCGTCGAAGGCGAAGGCGCGCTGACGGTCACGATCCGGGATGACCGCGTAACGCACGCGGAACTCAGGATATTTGAGCCGCCTCGCTTTTTTGAGGCGTTCCTGCGCGGGCGAGCCTTCAGCGAGGCCGTGGATATCACGTCCCGGATTTGCGGCATCTGCCCGGTTGCCTATCAAATGAGCTCCGTCCACGCGATGGAGGACGCCCTTGGCGTTAAAGTGGCGAAACCGATCCGGGATTTGCGCCGCCTTCTCTATTGCGGGGAATGGATCGAGAGCCATGCGCTCCATATCTATATGCTCCACGCCCCCGACTTCCTCGGTTACCAGGGCGCCATCGAAATGGCGCGCGACCATGCGGAAATTGTCAAACGGGGCCTGGATCTGAAAAAGACGGGCAACGCGCTGATGAGCTTGATCGGCGGACGCGAAATCCATCCGATCAACGTGCGGGTCGGTGGCTTCTATAAAACACCGCTAAAGCGCGAATTGGCTGTGCTGAACGACTCTTTGAAGCGCGCCCGCGATCAGGCGCTGGAGACCGTCCGCTGGGTCAGCGGGTTCGACTTTCCCGACTGTCAGCGCGACTACGAACTGGTCGCACTGAGTCATCCCGACGAATACCCTTTGAATGAAGGACGTATCGTCTCTAACCGGGGACTGAACATCGGGGCGTCCGAATATGACGCGCATTTTCAGGAAATCCATGTCGCTCATTCCAATGCGCTGCAATCGCGAACGCGCGAAGGGAATGCCTATCTGGTTGGACCGCTCGCACGGTTTTCCCTGAATTTCCAGCGGCTGACGCCACTCGCCCAGGACGCTGCCAAGGAGGCCGGACTCGGTCCGTCCTGTAGCAATCCCTACCGGAGCATCGTGGTGCGCGCGGTCGAGGTGCTGTATGCGTGCGACGAGGCGCTCCGCATCATTGCTGGCTATGAGGAGCCGGACAGGCCGTTCGAACCGGCGGAGCCGAGGGCCGGCGTTGGCTTTGCTGCGACGGAAGCGCCGCGCGGCCTGCTCTATCACCGCTATCGCCTCGACGACGACGGCACCATCCTGGAAGCGCAGATCGTGCCGCCAACCTCGCAGAACCAGGCGACGATTGAGGAAGATTTGACAGTCTTCATCAACGACTGGATCGACCTCCCGGACGAGGCCCTGAAACATCGCTGCGAGCAGACGGTGCGGAACTACGACCCGTGCATTTCCTGCGCCACGCATTTCCTCGATCTGCGCGTTGAGCGAGGCTGAGACGGCGGGATGACGGACAAGCAGAGCGGCATTCTGATCGTCGGCATCGGCAATCCCGACCGCGGCGACGACGCTGCTGGGCGCGCCGCCGTGGCCAGGCTGAAAGCCCTGGGGCCGAAGAATCTGCGCGTAATCGAAAGCGATGGTGAAGCAACCGGTCTCCTCGCCCGGTTCTCGGAAGCGGACGAAGTCATTCTCATCGATGCGGTGCTGTCGGGCGCCGCGCCGGGAACGGTCGGACGCTTCGATGTCAATGAAGCGCCGCTGCCGACGGGGCGGTTCGGCATCTCGACCCATGGTTTCGGCCTGGCCGAGGCGATCGAGCTTGCCCGAACGCTGGGTTGCCTGCCGCGGCGCTGCGTCGTCTATGCGATCGAGGGGCGATCCTTCACTCTCGGCGAACGGCTGTCGCCGGAAGTGGAAACCGCCGTGGAAGGCGTGATTGAGTCCATTCTCAATACGATCTCTTTGACGGCGGGTTGACGATGCACGAACACGGGCTGATCAACGACCTGATGCGGCGCATCATGCGCGCCGCGGAGGCTGAAAAGGCCGAACGCATCGTCGCCGTCTCGGTCTGGCTCGGCGCGTTCAGCCATATGTCGTCGAATCATTTCCGGGAGCATTTCAACCGGGCCTCGGTAGGGTCTTTGGCAGAGGGTGCGCGGCTCGACATCACCACCTCGGACGACATCCACGATTCCGCCGCTGCGGACGTTCTCGTAACCGGGATTGAAGTCGAGACCGAACGCTGATGAACGGACCGGTGCCGGCGCCAAAGGCAGCAACATCCCGCCAGCGCTTGCGGCTCAATCTGCGCGGCGCGGTGCAAGGCGTCGGTTTCCGACCCTTTGTATATCGCGAGGCGCAGGCTCTTGGGCTCGGCGGTTTCGTGGCTAATACACCTGGAGGCGTCTCTATCGAGGTCGAAGGGGCGCCAGACGCGATCGGTTCATTCGTGGCGAGGATCGAACACGGGCCGCCGCCCAACGCGCGCATCACCGATATCGCCAGGGAAACGCTGGCGCCCGCCGGCAACACAATCTTCGAGGTCCGGGAGAGCGTGCTCGCAGGAGCGCCCAGCGCGACGATCCTGCCGGATCTCGCCACGTGCGAGGACTGTCGCGCCGAGATTTTCGACCCTGGCAACCGCCGCTATCGCTATCCATTCACCAATTGCACGCAGTGCGGACCGCGCTTTTCGATCATCGCTGACTTGCCCTACGACCGGACGCGGACGAGCATGCGAGCGTTCTCGATGTGCGCTGCATGCGAGGCGGAATATGGCGATCCTGTCAACCGGCGCTTCCACGCCGAGCCGAACGCCTGTCCGTCATGTGGGCCCAGGCTTGCGCTATGGAATTGCGAGGGCGCTCCGCTTGAGGAGTGCGATACCGCGCTGCTTGTGGCCGCCCAGGCGCTGCGTCGCGGCGAGATTGTTGCGGTCAAGGGGCTCGGCGGTTTCCATCTCATGGTCGATGCGCGGAACGAGACGGCGGTCCGGCGCCTCAGGGCGCGCAAGCATCGCGAGGAAAAGCCATTCGCGGCGATGTTCCCATCACTGACGGCAGTCAGGGAGGCCTGCACCGTCAGCCATTGCGAGGAGGCTCTCCTCACGGGCCCGCAACGGCCGATCGTCCTGCTGAGACGGCGAGGTGACGATCTTGCAGAGTCCGTCGCACCACACAATCCCCTGATCGGGGCGATGCTGCCCTATACTCCAATTCACCACCTCCTTCTTTCCGAGCTAGGGTCTCCGATCGTGGCGACGAGCGGCAATCTCTCCGATGAGCCCATTGTCATCGATGAGAACGAGGCGCTGTTTCGTCTCGGTGGGATTGCTGATCGCTTTCTCGTCCATGATCGACCGATCCTCCGTCCGCTCGACGATTCGATCGTTCGTGTCGTCGCGGGCCGGCCACAGATTCTGCGCCGGGCGCGTGGTTACGCGCCTCTGCCGACCGCTGTCGGCGGTTTGTCATCTGGAATTCTCGCGCTTGGCGGCCATCTTAAAACTACGATCGCGCTCTCCGTCGGTTCGGGGGTCGTACTCAGCCAGCATCTCGGCGACCTCGAAACAGCCGAAGCGCGCGATGCCTATGGACGCGCCAGAGAGGACATCACCCGCCTCTATCGGACGCCGCCGCGCCTCATCGCCCACGATCTCCACCCGGATTACCATTCGAGCCGCTTAGCCCAGACGATGGATATGCCGACGGTCGCGGTCCAGCATCATCTCGCTCATGTCGTGGCCTGCATGGCCGAACACGAACTTGCGCCGCCGGTCCTGGGCGTCGCGTTTGACGGCACCGGCTTCGGGGGCGACGGGACCGTGTGGGGCGGCGAGTTTGTGCTTGTCACGGACTCCGGCTGGCGACGCGCTGCACATCTCAGGCCGTTTCGGCTGCCAGGCGGCAATTCGGCGATTCGTGAACCGCGCCGGGCTGCCTTTGGTCTCCTTTACGAAGCATTCGGGCGCGATGCCCTTTCGATGACGGACTTGCCGCCGATCGCCGCTTTCTCTTCTGCCGAGCTCGCAACGCTCGCCGCGATGATCGATCGCGGGCTCAACGCGCCGCTTACGAGCAGCGCCGGGCGGGTGTTCGACTCCGTTGCCGCGCTGATCGGGCTACGGCAGCGGGCGAGCTATGAGGGCCAGGCTGCGGCGGAACTGGAATGGGCGATGACGGATGCCGATGGGAGGGGCTATGCCTTTATCCCGCGTGATGCCGCGATTGCGGGGAGTTCGCTCGTCATCGACTGGGAGTCCGCGCTTGGCGCCATCATTGATGACATTCGCTGCGGCGTAACGACAGCAACGATCTCGGCGAGATTCCATTCCGGCCTTGCTGAAATGATCTGTGATGTAGCCATGCGCATCGGCGAGCCCAAAGTCGTACTCACCGGCGGTTGCTTTCAGAACGCGCGTCTGACCGAAGCGACGATTAAAACGCTCAGTGGCGCCGGGATGATGCCCTATTGGCATGAGCGTGTGCCGCCCAATGACGGCGGGCTCGCCCTCGGTCAGGCGGCCTGGGCGGCGCGGATGATCGAGAGAGGAGAGGTGTCATGTGCTTAGCCATTCCGGGCAAGGTTCTCACCATCGCTGACGACGATCCGCTGATGCGGATGGCTCGGATCGATTTCGGCGGCATCGTCAAGGAGATCAGCCTCGCCTTTACGCCGGAGGCAAGGCTCGGTGACTATGTGCTCGTCCATGCCGGTTTCGCGATCACGGTGATCGACGAGGCCGAGGCCCATCGTGTCTTCGAGCATCTTGCTGCGATCGGCGAGATCGAGGCAGAGTTCACGGCGCGTGCCGGGCAGCCCTCATGAAGTTCCGCGAGGAGTATCGCGACCCCGTCGCCGCGCGGGGCCTTTCCGAGGCCATCGCCCGGATCGTTACCCGGCCGTGGAATATCATGGAGGTCTGCGGTGGCCAGACGCATGCGATCGTCCGCTATGGCCTGGATCAGATGTTGCCGCCCGAGGTCAGTCTCATCCATGGGCCTGGCTGCCCCGTCTGCGTGACCCCGGTCGACTATGTCGACAAGGCGATCGAAATCGCCGGCCGGCCAGGTACGATCCTCTGCTCGTTTGGCGACATGCTCCGCGTGCCTGGGAGCGGCGGCGATCTGTTCGGCGCAAAATCGCGCGGCGCCGACATTCGCGTCATCTATTCCCCGCTCGACGCGCTCCAGATCGCGCGGCGCGCACCGGATCGAGAGGTGGTCCTGTTCGCCGTCGGCTTTGAAACGACGGCGCCGGCTAACGCGATGGCTGCCTATCGGGCGAAACGCGAGGGGCTCCAAAACTTCTCGCTGCTGTCCTCGCATGTGCTTGTGCCGCCGGCGATGCGCGCGATCCTGTCCGCTCCGACCAATCGTGTGCAAGGTTTTCTTGCCGCCGGACATGTCTGCACGATCATGGGGTTCGACGAATATGAGCCGATCGCGGCGCGCTACCGCGTGCCGATCGTCGTTGCGGGGTTCGAACCGCTCGATATCCTGGAAGGCGTCTATCTGTGCTTACGCCAACTCGAGGCTGGCCGCGCCGAGGTCGAGAACCAGTATAGCCGGTCTGCTAGGCGCGCGGGAAATGGGCCGGCCCAGGAAATCATGCGCGAGGTCTTTCAGGTCGTCGGTCGACGCTGGCGCGGCATCGGCGAGATCGCAGAGAGCGGCCTGGCCCTGTCCGGCGCTTATCGAGCCTTCGACGCCGAGGAGCGCTTCGGCGCGGTTTTAGCGCGCGAGGAAGTCGCCGGAGAATGCATCGCAGGCCTCGTCCTTTGCGGCGACAAGAAGCCGTTGGAATGTGCGGCGTTCGGCACGCGCTGCACTCCCGAGCATCCGCTCGGCGTCACAATGGTCTCTTCGGAGGGCGCTTGCGCCGCCTATTTCAACTATCGCCGGACGGCGGCGGAGTAGTTCTCGATGATGGATGATGCGTTCGCCCTCTCCTGTCCAGCGACGTCGCCGGAAGGAGACCTTGTCCTGCTGGCTCATGGCGGCGGGGGGCGCATGACCGAGCGTCTGCTCGACAGCGTTTTCCGGCCGGCCTTCGACGACCCGCTGCTATCGCCCCGTCATGACGGGGCACGGCTGGAACTGGCGAGCCCGCTCGCCTTCACGACCGATTCCTATGTGGTCAAACCGCTGGTCTTCCCAGGTGGCGACATCGGCACGCTCGCTGTCAACGGCACGGTCAACGACCTCGCCATGTGCGGCGCGCGGCCGGGTTTCATCAGCGCCGGTTTCATCCTTGAGGAGGGGTTGAGCATCGCGCTCCTCACGCGCATCGTCATATCGATGCGCGACGCCGCGCAGGCGGCTGGGGTCCGCATTGTGACCGGTGACCTTAAGGTCGTAGATCGCGGCAAGGCGGATGGGCTATTCATCAACACCAGCGGTATCGGCTCGATCGTCGCGCCGTGCCCGGTCGAGCCGGCGAGCGTGGTGCCCGGCGATGCGGTAATCCTGTCCGGCGACATCGGCCGGCACGGCATCGCTGTCTTGGCGGCGCGCGAGGAGCTCAGCTTTGAATCGTCGATCGTCAGCGATTGCGCGCCGTTGGCGGAGCCCGTTCTTGCGCTCTTCGCGGCGGGCATCGCCGTGCATTGCCTGCGCGACCTGACGCGCGGCGGGCTGGCCGGCGGACTTGTCGAGGTCACCGAAACCGCCGGGCTCGCGGTCGAAATCAGCGAGCCGGCCGTGCCGGTGCGCGAAGATGTCGGTTCGGCCTGCGAACTGCTCGGCCTTGACCCCTTCCACGTCGCCAATGAGGGGCGTTTCCTGGTCTTCGTGCCGGCCGGACAGGCGAACGCTGCGATCGAGATCCTTCGTCGCCATCCGGTGTCGGTCGGCGCAACAGCGATCGGTACGGTTGCCGCGTGTCCGGCAGGTCAAGTCACCTGCAAGAGCGTGCTCGGCGGAACCCGCATCATCGACATGCTCTCGGGCGAACAGTTGCCGCGCATCTGTTAGAGCAATCTAATGAACGGCGCCGATGACCTGAACCGCAAGCTTGAGCCGAATGTCGTTGGAGGAAGGGCCGACCATGATGTCGCAACCACCATCTTAGAGGATCTATGACCGCTTGACGGACTACTCTGAGTGGTTCTGTCATCTGGGCTGACAGTGCCGGCACGGCGCTGAACGTCTTTCACCTCGGTCTCGACCGGCTCTCGGTCGGAAACCACCCAAAAAGTGCATTCACCCGTCTAATCAAAGACATGTGTTTCCTTGCTGCGGGGTCACGCTTGGAAGCGATTTCACATCCAGGCTCCCTCGAAGCCATTTCGGCCGCGCTTCATGTTGAAGCGCGGCACTACGTCGTCCCCATTTGGTGGGGAACCAATCCGGCAGTTGCGCTCGCGGGACGAACAGAGATTAGACGACCATCTGAGCCGTCGGTTGGATTGCCTGAAAACCGCTGCATCTTAGTAAGGATCTTAGTAAGGATTAGCCGCGCCCAGCGGCGAGTGCTATCTTGCAGCCAGAGCGCGCCGTGCGATCCCAATTCCGGGTCGGCACGTGTTCGGCAACTCAAAGGGGAGGAATTAGACATGCGAGCGATGACGATTTTAGCAGCGGCTGCGGTGCTGGTGACGATGACGGTGACTGGCGTGAGCTACGCCGCCGACATGCCCACCGACATCAAGACGAACAAGGTCGCCGACGGCAAGTTGACCGTTCTGACCGACGCCAAGGGAATGACGCTTTACACCTTCGACATGGACAAGACTCCTGGCAAGTCGGTCTGCAACGACAAGTGCGCCCAGTTCTGGGCACCGGCCATGGCTTCGAGCATGGCCAAGA
>PLTD01000115.1 GCA_003165335.1 Rhodospirillales bacterium
CGTCTATGCGCATCAACAAGGAAGGCCATAAGCTCTCCGGAGTGCGAACTGAACGGAGCCTCAAACCTCCCGAAAATCCTCCGGCTTCAGCCGGGGGAAGATGTTAAAATGGGTTCTCGTGTGCCGGGTATCACTGGGGGGGCCGCAGGACTCGACCTCAATTACGGTGCGGCGGAAAATCGGCAGTTGACTGCGGTCTTTCCGCTGCAATTCCAAAACCAAGGGCAACTCGGGCTGGGCGATATAGAACTGGCGGCCAAATACCGCCTTCTTCATCCGGACCAAAATTCGGCCCTTCCCGATGTTGCCTTCTTCCCGCGTCTGTTCACGCCGACGGCCGGCCGAAGTTTCGGCACCGGCCGGCCTGATCTTCTGCTGCCGATTTGGGCCGGGAAAGATTGGGGGAAATGGTCTTTGTTCGGTGGGGGCGGATACACAATCAACCCCGGGGCGGGCAATCGCGATTATTGGGTGGGCGGGATCGCACTGTCGCGGTCAGTTACCGAATCATTCACCCTCGGAATCGAACTCTATCGCCAGACCCGTATCTCTAATGACGGGCGGGACTTCAGCGGGCTTAATGTCGGGGCGACCTTTCAGATGACCCAACATTGGTCGCTACTGCTCTCAGGTGGGCCGGGCATCCAAAACCCGCGACAGGAAGGCGAATATGACTTCTACATGGCGCTGAAAGCGGATTATTGAGGGCGAACAAAAAAGCTAAGGGGAAGAAAATGGAACTGACCGAAGGCGCTCATAAATTCTCACCCGCATGGGTCGATCCGGCAACCACTGCGTTGATCAGCATGGAGATGCAGCGCGGCGTGGTGGGCGACCTCAGCCGCATCCCCCCGCTGGTCGGTGCTGTGGCCGATGGTCGGGTGGTCGAACATCTCGCCGGCTTGATGGGCGCGGCGCGCAAGGCTGGGGTCATGGTCGTCCATTGCAACGCGGTCTTCCGTGCCGATCGCAAGGGATCGGCCGGGAATTGCCCGATGCTGGCCCGGGTGATGAAAGACCCGAATCAGATATTGGAGGGGACGCCCCAGACCCAGGTGGTTCCGGCTTTGGGTCCTGACCCGGCGGATTTCGTGCTCGAACGCTACCATGGCGTGTCGCCCTTTTCCGGCACGACGCTCGACATCACGCTGCGCAATCTCGGCGTGAAGACCATCGTGGCGACCGGCGTCTCGGTCAATCTCGGGATCTTCGGCCTGTGCGTCGAGGCGGTGAATTTGGGCTATCGTGTGATCCTGCCGCGCGATTGCGTTGCCGGTTTCCCGACCGACTATTCCGACCTGGTGATCAAGAACTCGCTGGCGCAACTATGCACCATCACCACTAGCCCGGTTGTGGCGGAGGCATGGGCAGGCTGACCAGGATCTGCACTGAAAGAGTAGACTAGACAAGATAATTGATAGTCAATATACTTGACTATCAATTATCTGAAAGGTGGCCTCTGATGCCCGACGCTACCAGATCGCTCGAATCCATATCCCTTATTGCGCTTATTCGGACTGCCCGCCTGACCTATGGAAGGGCGATGCGGGCGGCTTTGGTCGACGTGGGATGCGATGATATTCCCTCGAACGGCATGTTTGTGATCGGCGCTATTGGCCGGGATGGCGCGCCGCTCAGCGAGATCATCAGGGGACTTGGCGTATCAAAGCAAGCGGCAGGCCAGTTGATCGACACGCTCGTTCTGCGCGGATATGTCGAACGCGACACCGACCCACAAGATCGCCGCTGCTTGACCTTGAAGCTGACCGAACGGGGACTCGATGCTGCCGCCGCTCAAGGGGCGGCGATCGATCGGTTGGACGTCGATCTGTTGACGCGTGTGGGGGCCGACCATATTGCCGGCACCCGAGAAACGCTCGCGGCGCTTATCTTCCACAACCGCGAGCCCCAGGCTGCCGCCCAGGCCTAAGCGGCTAGTATTGATGCGTTGTCGGATTGCGCCGGGCCAGAATATCGTCCACCCGCTTGCGGAACCCGTCGTCGAAGGCATGGGGTTGAGGAATAATCCAGAAGGCGCCGTCCTTGATCCCGGCGAAGACCAGTTCGGCAAACTCGTCAGGTGATAGGCCGTGCTCGGTCAGCAGCTTGCGCAGATAATCGACGAACTGTTGAACCTCGGGCCGGACATTGGAGCCGAATGGGTCGTTGAAGATGCCGGAATCCACCGGCCCCGGGGCCAATAGGGAGATGCCGACCGGCGCCTTCAGCATTTCCAACTCGCCGCGCAGCGATTCGGTGAGCGCTACAACAGCGTATTTGGTTACAGAATAGGGCGCCATCATCGGGCTGGCTAAGAAACCGCCGACCGATGAGGTATTGACGATATGGGCCGGGCGGCCCGCCTTGAGAAAACGCGGTACGAAGCTGCGGATGCCATGCAGGACGCCATAGAAATTTACCCCGATGCTGCGGTCCCAGCGGGCAGGCTCGATCTCCCAGCTAAAGCCGGTGGCCATCACGCCGGCATTGTTGAACAAGAGGTCGACCTCACCGAAGGCTGCATAGGCCTTCTCTGCCAGGGCTTCGACAGAGGCGGCGTCGGATACATCGGTCGCAACGGTGACGACCTCGCCTTTCAGGGTGGCGGCGAAATCTTTCAGCGCTTTTTCCTGAATATCGGCCAGAACCACGCGCATGCCGAGCGACAGCGCCTTATGCGCCAACCCTGTGCCGATGCCGCTCGCCGCGCCGGTAATGACCGCAACGCCGCCCTTGAACCGCAATCTATCCGTCAATTTTGCTTCCTTCCCCAGAACCTTGAATCGGCGGCATCCTAGATGAATTTCTCGCCAAGCCTATCCGAAACTGAAATACGTCCGGCGCTTTCTAGCCCTGCGGCCCCAGAGCTGATGGTGCGACGATGATCGCGGGCCAGTGGCGGCGGTCGCCGGCGGGGAAAGACAGGGTCAGCTTTATCAGTCTGGGCTGCGTTGCGCCGACCAAATCGTCGCTCCAGCCTCCTAGTTCGCCTTTAGAGGCATCGGCGTCGCGCCAATAGGCGATATCAAGCCTGTCGACGTCACGTATCAATACAGTCTCGGTCGGGTCCGGCCGCGGGACGAGCGATAATTCATGCGGTTGCGAAACCCAGCGCAGGACCAGCCGGTGCTTGGAGTCGACCTCCAATTCCATGTCGGCACGACGTGTGGCGAGGGCGACCGCGATCGGCAACTCGCCAGTAAAGGCCAGCTTGCCGCTTTCCCCGCTGTCGCGAAGCGCAGAATGGGTCAGCAACTGGCGCAGGGTCCTGTCGATTGCATCCAGTTGATCGTGCTCGGCGATCGCATCGGCCTGATGACGCCAGGCCAGCGTACCGAACCGGCTGCCTTGGGTGAGCCCGGCCAGCAATAAGCCGAGCACTGCTAATGCGACCACCATTTCGAGCAGGGTAAAGCCGGCTTCGCGGCGACTGTCAGCCATCCGCCCCTCCCGATCGGGTGCCCAGACGCTGGCTATGAAGAACGACCTGCCGCTTGCGGCCGTCGACAGTCCAGGAAACGGCGACTTCGACATTATAAAGCGTCAGTCGCTGCGAGGTCGGTGGTGCGTTCGGCGACGGTTGAGTGGCTGCAGAGGGGGATATGCTGATCCGCCAGTAGAAGGGTCCCCCGTCCTCGCCTTCCCGTTCTCCCTCGGTCACCGGCGTATCGCGGCCCAGCGCCGCCATATGCGATTTGGCGCGCGATACGGCTTCCTCGTAAAGGCCCGCCTGCCGCACCGCGCTGCCGCCGCTGCTGGCCGCTTGATAAAGCAGGCCGAGCGCGAGTGCGGCGATTGCAAAGGCGATTAGCACCTCCAGCAACGCGAAGCCGCGTTCGGAACGCATCCGCCTACTCATGGGTGACGCGGACATTCCCGGTCAGCCAATCGACATCGATATCGAAAGTCCGCTGCCCGTCGGACAGCGCGATCCGGCCGCCGGTAGAGCTGCCGTCCGGCTCGAAGCGGATGCCGGCGACTTGTTCGCTGCGGACCTCTCCCTTGGTGGTCAGGACGGTGATGGTGAAATCTGCCGGCAGCGGCTTCGAGGCTTGGTCGTCGATGCGCCACCAATGGGCTGCCACATCCAGCGCCAGACTGACCGGGCGGTTTTCGGCGATTGCCCGGGCCCGCGCCTCGCGCAATCCGCCGGCGAGGTCGGACGCAGCGCCCTTGCCTACCAACGCCGCGCTGCGCAGCGGCCCATGCTCCGCGATCAGCGCCATCGCCAGGCCCAGGATCGTAATGACGATCAGCAGCTCGATCAGCGTGAAGCCGGCGCTTCGTCCCCGATCCCCCCGCCACTGGTTAGCCGGCGAGGTCATTTAGGCTCAGCATGGCCGCCAGCAGCGATCCGACGATGAAAGCGACGGCCGCACCCATCACGATGGTGATCGCCGGCACCAGAAGAGAGACCAGGCGCTGAACTGCGACGCGCGCCTGTTCCTCATGGATCTCGGCGGTTTTCAACGCCATCGGCCCCAGCTGCGCGGTTTCTTCACCCAGCCGTAAAAGATGGATCATGCGCGGCGGGAAAATGCCGCGTTCGCTCAAGGGCCGCGCCATCCCGGCGCCGCTGCGCGCCCGTCCGATTGTCCAATCGACCGCTTCGGCGGCCGCCAGATTGCTGAGCGTTTCCTTGGCAATGCCCAGCGCGGCTATCAACGGGACGCCGTTCAGCAGCAGAGTGCCTAATGTTCGGCTGAAGCGGGCGGCCAATGTCTGGCGGATAAGATTGCCCGCGACCGGTAAATGCAGGACCGCACCGTCGGTCCAGCGGCGAACCCGTCGATCCTTTAGGGCCTGGCGGGCCGCCAGCCCAGTCAAGAGAAGGATCAGCAGGACCCAGGGACCGGCAGCCGAGGTGATATCGCCCAGCGCGATCAATATCCGCGTCGGGCGTGGCAGGGCGGCGCCGCTTTCTTCGAACAGGGGTACGAACTGGGGCAGAACCTTGGTCAGCAACAGTGTGATCGAGCCGATCGCTGTGATCACCAACAGGACGGGATAAATCATTGCCGACTGCACCGTGGCGGCCAGCTTGCGCTGTTGCTCCAGCAGCGTCGCCAGACGCTCGAATGTGTCAGACAGATTGCCGCCCGCTTCTCCGGCCTGGACCAGGCTGACATAAAGGCGGGTGAAGCTGCGTGGTTCGGCGGTCAAGGCCGCGGCGAGCGAACTGCCGCCGCGTACTTTTTCGCGGACCCTGCCCATGATTTTGACGATACGCGGATTGTCGGCGGTTTCGATGAGGAAGCGTAGCGCGGCGTCGAGATTTTGGCCCGCCCCCAGCATGGTCGCCAGTTCCCGGGTGATATCTGCGACGTCGGCCCGGCTGAGACCCGGTCGGCCGATTTCGAGACGGAAAAATCGCGAAGCCCAGCCGCCGCCGGCGTCGGGCTCGGCTTTCAGCGGTATGAACCCCTGGCGCTGCAGCGATTCGATGACTCTGGCCTCGCTTGCCGCCTCCATCTGGCCGCGATGCAAAGCGCCTGCGGAATCGACCGCGACATAGCGAAAGGCTGCCATACTACTTTTAGGCCTCGGTGCGGATCGAGCGCACCACTTCCTCGATCGTCGTGTCGCCGGCCAATGCCGCGATCAGTCCGGCGTCGAACAGCGGCACCATACCGGCGGCAACGGCTGCGCGCTCGATCTCCAGATGGTCGGCGCGGGCGAAGATCAGCCGGCCGATGGTATCGTCCGGGGTCAGGAATTCGGCAATCGCCAGCCGACCGCGATAGCCGGTTCCGCGGCAATGCGGGCAGCCGACCGGATGCCACAGCGTCAGGGGTCCCGGACCAAAGCGCTTCAGGTCGAACCGCTCGACGATTTCCGCAGGCGCCGGGGCGGGGCGGCGGCATTCCAAGCACAGGCGCCTGACCAGCCGCTGGGCTAGAATACCGCGCAACACGGCAGTGACCAGATAATCTTCCAACCCCATGTCGCGCAGGCGCGTGATCGTTGCAGCGGCGGAATTGGTGTGGATGGTCGAGAGCACCAGATGACCCGTGAGCGCCGCCTGAACGGCTATCTGCACGGTCTCCAGATCGCGGATTTCGCCGACCATGANNATCACGTCGGGGTCCTGCCGGAGAATAGAGCGCAGCAGATTGGCAAAGCTGAGGTCGATTTGAGGCTTGACCTGGATCTGGTTGATCCCGGTCAACTGATATTCGATCGGGTCTTCGATCGTAACGATATTGCGAACGGTGGAATTGAGCCGAAGCAGCCCCGTATAAAGCGTTGTGGTCTTGCCGCTGCCGGTTGGACCGGTGACCAGCACGATGCCGTTCGGCAGTTCCAGCGCCGCGCCGAGTTGTCGGATCACATCGGGATGGATGCCCAGTTTTACGAAATCAAATTCGACCGCGTGACGATCCAATACGCGCAAAACCACCGTTTCGCCGAACAGGGACGGTACGATCGAGACGCGGAAATCGACCTCCTGCCCACGCACGGCGAGCTGGAGTCGTCCATCCTGCGGAAGGCGGCGCTCGGCGATATCCAGCCGCGCCATGATCTTGATGCGCGAAATAATGGCGGCGGTGAGCCTAGTCGGCGGGGACTCCGCCTCGTGCAATATGCCGTCATATCGATAGCGCAGGCGCAGCCGATCGGCGAAGGGCTCGAAATGGATGTCCGACGCCTGAGTCTCGACCGCACGGGCAATAATCTGGTTGACCAGCCGGATGACCGGAGCCTCGCTGGCCAGATCCTTCAGCCGCTCGGCGTCTTCCTCTAGCGGCTGGTCGTCTGCGAACCCGGCTGCAGGAATGTCCTGGTCGGTTCCCGCCGCCTCGGGATAAAGCCGATCGAGTGCAGCTTCGATCTCGATAGGCACCGCCACCGCAACGGACACGGGCAATCCTACTGCCGCGGCAATGGCTTCGCGGGCGAAACCATCGAATGGGTCCGCCAGGGCCACGACCAGCAGGTCGCCTTCGACCGACAGCGGCACCGCCCCGGCCTTGCGCAGGAATTTGGCCTTTAGGCGGTCGGCAAAAAGCGGTGTTTCGGGAAAGCCTTCGCGCCCCACCAGCGGGACACCGAGCAACGCCGCCTGTGCTTCGGCCAGTTCGCGTTCCTTTACCAGACCAAGTTGAACCAGGACGGAGTCGAGACGCCGGGCGCTTTCCGCGGAGACGCGCCGCGCGCGGTCCAGCGCCCTGGTGTCGAATGCGCCTTGCCGCAGCAGCAGGTCGACGACAGCCGCGACGCCGGCATCGCCCGTGATCGAAGGGGCTGCCGCCGCAGGCGTCTTTGCGACATCCAGATCAAGGCTATCCACCATCAAGCTCCAAACGCCAAACTCGGCATGGTACTGAATGAGAGTACAGTCCTTTGCCGACGCGGGCAAAGGCAAGTCAATGCGAACCTGAATCTGTTTGAGTGATAATAGGAAACCCCCCTTGCCCGATTGGCTGATCCCCGTACTTGTTTCGCCCTTCGTCGGTAGTTTTCTAGGCGTCTTGGTCCAGCGGTTGCCGGTGGACGACACGGTGGTATTCGGGCGCTCGCGCTGCGAGGCCTGCGGCAAGGCTTTGGGGCCGCTGGAGCTGATTCCCCTTGTCAGCTTTTTGGTCCTGCGCGGGCGGTGCCGGCAGTGCCAAGTGCGTATCGCTCGGTTTTACCCGGCAGTTGAACTGGCGGCCCTCGGCGTGACCGTGTGGGCGGCCAGCCTGGATGATGGCCTGCGGCTTTGGGCCGATTGCGTGCTTGGATGGGTTCTTCTGGCGTTGGCCTGGATCGACGCACGGCACATGATCTTGCCAGATATACTGACCCTGCCTCTGGCCCTGGCGGGTCTTGGTTTGCCCCTGGTGATGGACGCCGGGCGCATCGTCGACCATGCGGTGGGTGCGGTCATCGGTTGGCTGGTCTTCTGGGCCGTGGGGCGGCTTTACCGAGCCGTGCGGGGGCGAGACGGGCTGGGCGAGGGTGACGCCAAGCTGCTCGCCGCATCCGGCGCCTGGGTTACCTGGGCGGGATTGGGCCCGGTAATGCTAATTGCGGCGCTTACAGGATTGGTATGGTCCGTCATCGACCGGCTGCGTGGGTACGGCCTGACCGGTGCGACCGCCATCCCCTTCGGTCCGCCGCTCGCACTCGCGACTTGGCTGGTGTGGCTTTATGCAGCGCTATGACTGGCAGCCATATTTTTGGGCATATGGGCTCGGTCGCGTTATCAATGCTGCGGCTTTCGCCCAGAGAAGAACAGGTATGACGGTATGAGATGAGGCATATAGTCGGGATCATATTGCGGCGGATCGCGCGCGCCCTTCAGTGGGTTAAGCGCTCCATCGTGGCCCAGTATCAGTGGCTGCGCGGAATGCTGCGGTTGAGGTCGAACTATATTCTCGGGCGCTGGCCGGGTGTTCAAGATGGCGCACTTGAAGGCAAGGTCTGCGTCTTCGTCCATTTCGACCGCCGCGGCGTCATCCATGAATTCGTTCTCTTTTACCTGCAGTCGTTGCGGGACGCGGGGTTCAGGATCGTCTTCGTCAGCAATGCCCCGAAGCTGGATCCTGCCGGGCTGGAGTCCCTGCGTTCTTTGGCCCATCTGGTGCTTCGGCGAAGCAACGTTGGCTATGACTTCGGCGCCTATAGGGACGGAATTTCCGTCATTCCCGATTTGGCCAAGCTGGAGTTCCTGCTGTTGGCCAATGACAGCGTCTATGGGCCGTTTTCACCTATCGCGGACATGCTTGGGCAGATCGACCAGGGCCGAGCACAATTCTGGAGCCTGACCGATTCCTGGGAAAGGAATTATCATCTGCAAAGCTATTTCCTGCTTTTCAACCAAAAGGCCATTGCAAGTGAGGCATTCCGCAAGTTCTGGCGTGGCGTGCGCTATATCAATTCAAAAACCTATGTCATTCGAAAATACGAACTAGGTCTGTCGCGAAACCTGATGAAAGCCGGACTGCGCGGCGCCGCGCTCTATAGTACACGCGAGGCCTCGCGCCTTGTGATCGACGAAGTCGATGCGGGCGCCTTGAAAAACGGGGCGCTCGACGACGACAGCAAGAAATATCTGAAGCGGATGTACGGCGTGGTCGAACGCGGGGCGCCGCTCAACATCTCGCATTTCTTCTGGGACAGGCTGATCGTGACGATGGGTTGTCCGTTTCTGAAACGGGAACTGCTTGAACGCAATCCGGTCGGGGTGCCCTATGTCAGCCGTTGGCAGGAGGTGATCGCCGGCGTTAGTGATTATGACACCGACCTCATCACACGCCACCTGGAACGCACGCTGAAAAATCGCGTCGTGTGATCCTTTGCAGAGGCGGATACATCGTCCGATTGCGTGTGGATAAAGGTCACAGGCAATCATGAAAAAATATTGGAAAACTTGTTGCGAAGTCGATCGGGGTGGTATTCACTTCTGCTTGGGAAGGACTCTGGTAAGCGAGTTGGGCGATGGGGATTAATCCTTCGGCAGGTCCGATTTTGGGGTTGGCGACCTCTCTAATTAGTCTAGTCGGGGTTGGCGTCACATCGGCCGCCCTGGGTCAAACCGTCACCGAGTTTGCTTTGCCTGCATCGGTCAAGGCGAGTGACATCACTGCCGGGCCTGACGGCGCATTATGGTTCTCGGGCGGCCTGCAGGGAACCGGCGGCGTGACCGGCCTTGTCGGGCGTATTTCGACCAGCGGCCAGATCACGACCTATTCAGATTCCGTGGCGCTGTCGTCTGTCGGCGCGAGCGCCTCAAGGATCACGGGGACTGCCAACACGCGATCCGCCTGCCTGCCTGTAACGATTGCGATCTGCCAGACCAATCCAACGACCCGCGCTTGCCTGCAATCGCCCAGCCCAAGCGTCACGGCCACGGTCAACGCCAATGCGACGTCGACCTTCGGCATATTCGCCATATCGAATGGCGCAGTTCCTTTCTCGCTTGGGACAAGTCGGGTTTTTGTGCAATTCAGCGACGCAGGCGGCGTCGTGCGCGGTGCGACCAGTGTCGCCGTCACCACAACGTAATGAGTAAGTGTCTGCTTTTGATTTGATCTAACTGCCGCGCTACTTGCGGAACTATAGGGAGTTGCACCAATGCCGGTTACCCGTTCGATCATTGTTTCTCTCTGCGTCATGGCGACCTTGGCAGTCGCGGTCTCGACCGCTGCAGCGCAGGCCATCACCGAATTCAACATCCCGACCGCGAACAGCAAGCCAGGGCTGATCGTGACCGGGTCGGACGGGAACCTCTGGTTCACCGAAACCAACACCAATAAGATCGGCAGAATTACGACCGGCGGCCAGATCACCGAGTTCAGCACCGGCCTTACCGCAAATGCCGGACCCGCGGGCATCGTCGCAGGGCCCGACGGGAATCTGTGGTTCACGGAGAACACCGTCGGCAAAATCGGCGTCATCACCACATCGGGCACGATCACCGAATACGCGTTGCCAGCCGGTAGCAATAGCCAACCGCTGGACATCACGCTCGGGCACGATGGCAACCTGTGGTTCGTCGAGCAGAACGCCAACAATATCGGCATGATCACGACTTCCGGTACGGTCACGGAATATACTATTCCAACGTCCGGTTCCCAGCCGCTTTCGATCCGCGTCGGCGGGAACGGCGTCTTATGGTTCGCGGAGGCCGCGGGGAACAAGATCGGCATGATTACCTATGCGGGCGCGATCACCGAATACGCCAATCCTGATTCGTCCGCTTCGCTGCGTTTCGTGGCGGAGGGAGGCGACGGCAACATCTATTTCACCGAAGCCAATGTAGACATGGTGGGCTCGATCATCGCCACTAACGGCGGCAGCAATTTGCTTGGCACTTACAACGGCGAATTCTCACCTCCGACGAACAACGGCCCTGGACTCGGCTACATCGGGCAAGGCCCCGATGGCGGTGTCTGGTTCATCGAGAACAAGGCTAATAATATCGGTCGCATCAGTCTCGCCTCAACCGGCAGCGGCACACCGATCATTACCGAATATCCGATCCCGACGGCCAACAGCACCCCGACGGCGGTCGCTTCTGGGCCCGACGGCAACCTCTGGTTCACTCAGCAGGGTTCGAACCAAATCGGCAAGCTAGTGCCGCCGGTGACGACCAGCCCGATGCTGGGCGCGGTTCTGCCATCCAGCCGGTCAGTCCAGGTTGGCGGTAATGTAGCCACCGCCTTCGCGACGATGATCAACAACGGCTCGACCGCCCTGACGAAATGCGGAATCAAGTCACTGACCAATTTCTCGTCGGCGTTCTCTTTCCAGACGACCGACCCTACCACGAACGCGCTTACCGGCACTGTCAACACGACGGTCGGCCTAAACGCCGGCCAGTCGCAAAGCTTTCTCGTGGCGTTTACGCCCAACGGACCCAACGTGCCGACCAACGTCGTACTCAGCTTCGTGTGCAAGGGTGTCGATCCGGCGCAGCCCTACGTCGGGCTGAACACGTTTCTGGTGTCCAACTCGGCGACGCCTGTACCCGACATCGTGGCACTATCGGCTACGACTATGTCCGACGGGATCGTCCATATCCCGTCTATCAGCGGTTCAGGTGCATTCGCCGTTGCCACGGTCAATGTCGGTGCGAGTGCCACCTCAATCGTTGCGACCGCGAACACCGGCGTCGTGACTCTGCCGCTCAATCTGTCGATCTGCCAGACCAACCCGAGCACGGGCCAGTGTCTGAGCGGGCCGGGGTCGAGCGCAGTGGCCTCGATCAACGCAAATGCAACGCAGACCTTTTCGATTTTCGCCACGGCGACGGGCGCGATCACCTTCTCACCCGCGATAAATCGCGTTTTCGTGCAGTTCGCGGATTCGAACGGTGTCGTACGCGGCTCGACCAGTGTGGCGGTCCGGACGCCTTAACCCGTTCAACACAGCTCGGGTCCGCCCACATTTTCGGGCGGTGATCCAGCGTCGGCAAAAACAGGGCGCGGTTAGGAATAGACCGATTGAAGCGATCGTCTCTACAATGCCGTAAACCGGCTTTCTGCTGGTCGCGCGCTTTCTGTCGGTGGGTACGTCATACATGCTTAGAAGAATCTGGCGCGTCGCCATCAAGGCGATCCAACGCCTTGAAATGGCCGCGGCCTGGTTGGTCAGTCTTTTCCAGCAACGCCAAACCTACGTCGTCGAACGGCTGCCGGGACGCGATGATGGCGTGCTTACAGGCAAGGTCTGCGTGTTTGCGCATTTCGACCGCAAGGGCGAAATCCATGACTATGTGTTGTATTATCTGAAGGACCTACGGCGCGCCGGCTTCAAGATCGTCTTTGTCAGCAACGCGTCGCGGCCCATTCGACATGGCGTCGCAGAAGTTTCGGGGCTGGCGGACCGCGTTCTGAGACGCAAGAATATCGGCGGCTATTTCGGCGCCTACAAGGATGGCATCGCGGCGATCGAGGATTTGAGCAAGGTCGATCTTCTACTGCTTGCCAATGACAGCCTCTATGGTCCGCTGTCGTCGCTTGGGGATGTATTCAGGCGGATATCGGGATTGCGCGGGCAATTCTGGAGTCTGACAGACAGTTGGGAACGGGCCTATCATCTCGATACCGATTTTATTCTGTTCGGTCGCGAGGCGATCGCCAGCCCGGCTTTCAAGTCATTCTGGGCCAAGCTACGCTATATCAATTCCAAGAATTATGTCTTCCGGCAATACGAAGTCGGACTGTCGCAATCGCTGATCAAGGGCGGGCTGCGCGGCAGTGCGCTGTGCAGCTATCGCGATGCTTCGCGTGCGGTCATTGACGCCGTGCGTGCCGGAGCGCTTCAGGAGGAGGCCAAGGATGACGAACGCCAATATCATCTTCGCATCGTGTATAAGCTGATTCAAAAAGGCCAGCCGTTCAATATATCGGCCTATCTCTGGGATTACCTCATCACTGCAATGGGATACCCTTTCATCAAGAGCGATCTGTTTCAAAGAAGCACGGTCAAGGCGCCTTATATCTCCTATTGGCAGAGGATCGTGTCGCAGGAAAGTGGCTACGACCCCGACTTGATCGTTCGGCATCTGGAAGCAACGCTGAAGAGCCGTTTCACATAGGGTCAGCCGGGCCGCGCTGCCGGATGTTTCTTCAACAACGCTTCGACCATGCCGGTTATATCCTGGGGTACGTCGCCGTCCGCTGAGGCAATCTCTTTTGCCACTTGCCGAGCGGCACCGGCTTTTGCGGCCGTGATGAGGGCCAAAAGCTGATGATATTTAAGGCGCCAAAGTTCGTCAGCCGATCCTTGGTCGCCGGCAGTATCGAAAGCCCGTTGGAACAGTTCGGCAGCAAATGTCGGGTGCTTGGAGTAAATGAGCGCCAAAATGCCGCGACGCCCCAGCAAGCGCCAAGCTTCGCTGCCGTCAACCGCGCTTTCGATCGCAGCGGCTTGGGTTAAATGGCCCAGATCGACCAGCCGCATGAAGAGATCATCCAGAGGCACAGACTGTGCCGACAGCTCACGGCCCAGTTTCACTGCTGCGCCGGGATCGAGCGATGTCAGCACAAGAACATCGGCCGACTGGGCGCGCAGCCCGATGGGGCCACCGCCGGCCATCGCCTTCTGCAAGGCATCATGCGCTTCAGCATGGCGGTTATTCAGTAGGTGACCCCAGCCGGCGACCATCGCCGTCAGAGCCGCGTTCTCAGTTAAGGCCGCTGCCTCGGCGGCTTGCTCGAGATGCCCAAGATCGAGCAGCCTCAGGGCCAGGGTTTTGATAAATTCATCGCCAGGACTGGGCAAAAGTCGTGCCCGTTCGATCGCCAGGGCGGGGTCGGAGTGGCAAAGCGCCAAGACCGCCAGTTCCGGTCCGCGACGCTCGATCTCGCCGGTCTCACCGTCGTCGATACCCACCGCTTGATAGGCGGTACGAAATGCCGCCGCGGTTGCTGCCGCCGCATCGAACCAAGCTGCTGATTGCGCTGGCGCCGGCGATCCGTTCAAGGCGATCATGCCCCGGAAAAACAGCAATCCTGGCAGGCAGAACGGCGCGTTGAATCGTCCGCGCCGGATGGCGGCGATCCCATCCAAGGCCTTTTCCGGCGACAGCTCCATGCCGAAGCGCGCCTGGCAATCGTCGATGATTTCGCCGAACAACGTTAACCCGGCGTGGTATTCTCTTGCGTTCACGAGTTCCTTAAACAGGCGATAGCGCAGGCCTGTGCGCAACTCGCTCGCCGGCCCGGGCCTTTCCAGCATCCCGGCCAGATAGGCCCGATAGGGACCACGGACGATGATCGGTGCGGCGTCTACGACAAACGGCCGGTCGGAGGCGTAGAGTACAAGTGAGTGTTCACGCAGCACGACCTGTGTGAAGGCGAATCCGGCCGCGCGCGCAATATTTTGAAGGCTGTTGCCGTTATATAGAACAAGGTGATGGCCTGGACTGAGGATCGGCATCAAGGCCGCTGTCGGGACATCCGGACGGATCGAATCGCCATCCGGCGTTGTTAAGACCATCATACCACCGGGCGCCAGATGTGCCCGGCAGATTTTGAGAAACTCTTGAGGGACCGCGACATGCTCGATAACTTCCGAGCCATAGACCATGTCGAAAGGGCCGCCGAGTTCGCTTTCGGAGTCGGCATATATCGGCCTGATATCGATCTCAAGCGCGATACGGCCTGCGCGTGCCAGAGGCGACGGATCGACACCGACCGTGCGCCAGCCGAACAGAACACGTCCCATATCGAGCGAAAATCCGAAGCCGCAGCCGATTTCGAGACAGCTTTTGATGCTGGCAGCGGGCAGCCACGCAATGGGTTCTATGAGCCCGTCGATGGACGCACCCTGCTCCACATAAAAGCGGGTCGACCAGGAATACCCATCGGATCCTTCATAATGAAAAATGCCGAGGTCGGTCCAGTAGCGTGTCCGGCAGGTCTCGCAGGCCACAAGCCGGAGCGGAATCGATTGCCGTTCCTGAATCAAGTTGGCAGTTTCCAAGACCAGCGTCTTGGGCTCGGTCCCACCGCAGGCCGGGCAGGGCGGCGCGCCGGTAAGCTGGCCGTCCAGCCAGGTGATTTGGCCAAGTTTCTGTTGCATATGAGTTTTCAATAAGGGCGCGAGATTCTCGCGAACGGGCGATAACTGTCGAGCAATGCCCGCGCTTGTGCTATCCTAATTCAACAAGGAGACGCAATTATGATGAAACGCAAGGTCCCGCTCGTTCTTGCTGCCCTGGTCGCAACGGCCTCAATCTGGGCGTTCCCGGTAGCCGCACAAGATAGCGTGGGCAAACCAGCGGTGGTTTCAGGCGAAAGATTGAGCCAGGCACTCGTTAAGCTTTCGACCGCCGACGGCTTTGAAATCCGCGGGCTGGAAAGGGTAGGGGATGAAACCGTTCAGCCGCCCAAGTCCGGGTCCACCGCGCAGATATTGCGCCGGCTTTTGAGAGGCTACTCCTATACGGTCGAACTTGTGGCTGCCGATCCAGCCGGCAAAGCGCCGGCGAAGCTGACGCGTGTCAATATTCTGGGCCATGCCAGCGATGTTGCCGGGGATCTGGCCCAAACGTCGGAATCCGCGCCGGGGCAAGCTTCTGCCGATGCGGGCGGTCCATCGACTGCCTCAACTGCTGACGGGACAGCCCCGAACCATCCCGTCAACCATATGCTGCAGACCCTCGCCCAGGCCTCTATTCCAGTGGTCCCGCCGGCTGCCGATTCTACAGGCAAGTCAGCCGCCGTTTCTGCCTCCTCCACGGGCGCATCTGCTTCTGCTCCGGCGTCTTCGGGAGGTCTCGATCCGGTTAATAACCCGGCCGATATGGCCACTTTGACCCATACCGCCAGTGTGAACCTCAGTGCTCTGGTACAAAGCCTGAAAACGGCATGTCCGGCGGGGGCAAAATGCTGAAAGCGCCGGTCTGACCGGGGCACCGGCGACAGCGGATTTGGCTTTTCGGTTGGCTAGGGGCAGCGGGGCGTCATTGTGGTGACCTTTGTTAAGCCCGTGAGTCTGGCAGGCGGGCTCGCGGTTGTATGCATATTGGCCATCTTGCTTTTAACCGCCGCTGCTTCTGCGCATGACGCCTCATTTGGGCATCCCAGCGAAGTTCTGAGTCCTCTGCCGCCGGCCGACAGCATGATTCCCGCAGCCGGGAGCGGCCTGTTCAAATCATCGGTCGTTGTGCCATCTCAGTCGCCGGCACCCAACCAGAGCGGTTTTATAAAACGTTGGCGCATGGTTTCTGTCGACCCGGTCTATCGCGATCAGATGATGGCGGCTGCGGCAGCCGGACCGGCTTCGGCCACTGTCCAAACATTCATGCTTCCTCTGTTCGATGACGCCCAGGTGACTCTCTATAAAACCGCTATGCGGCAGGACAATCTGGGCAGCACGATCTGGACCGGCCGGGTCGTCGATGCCGCAGGCGGGGAGGCGACGCTCGTTTTCCACGCCGGACAATTGGGCGGCACCGTGCGCCTGGGAAGTCAGGTGTTCATGATCGAGCCTCAGGGTGCCGGCGCTGCGAAAATCGTCGAGATCAATCCCGATCAGCGGCCTCATGCAGACCCTCGTCCTGCGCCTGTTCCGCCGGCGGTTCAGCCCTCGGCACCCGCCGCCCCGGCTGCTTCCGCGCCTGCGACCGCCGCTGCGTCCGCGCCGACCATGATCAATATTCTTGTTGCCTATACGCCCGGGGCGGCAGCAGCCGTTTCGGATATTCAGACGGCGATATCGATGGGCATCAGCTATACAAATCAGGTCCTGACGAACTCTGGAATCAACGCGCAACTGAATTTGGTTGGGGTTGTTTCGGTCGATTACGCCGAAAACGGCGAAGGCTATTCCGCCGTGCTCAGCGATGCCCAGAACGGGGTCGGCGATTTCGCGAATGTTCACGCCCAGAGGGATGCGCTGAAAGCCGACTTGGTTTCGGTCTGGGCGGTTTTCACCGATGCCTGCGGGGTCGGATACCAGTTGGACGATGCCGATTCCAACTCAGCGACAATGGAGTCGGAATATGGCTTTGACGCTATATCGCTCGGCTTCGGCTACGCGTGCCTGACCGATGGGGTGGCGCATGAGATCGGCCACAATATGGGCGCCGCGCATGACCGCTATATCGACGATCCGAGCGACAAGCTGACCTCGCGTTACAATTTTGGCTATGTGGATATAACCGACCATATTCGGACGATCATGTCCTATCCGAATGCCTGCACGAATGTCGGAACATCCTGCACCATTCTGCCCTACCACAGCTCTCCCGGCCTGACTTATCTGGGATATGTGCTGGGCATTCCGGATTCGGCACCGAATTCCGCCGACAATGTGCGGCGGATGAATGAGATCGTCCCCTATATCGCGAAGTTTCGTTCGTCGGCTCCGGCAACTACCCCGTTGTTATCGGCGATACTGCCAAGCTCACGCTCGGTCCAGATCGGGCATGCGGCGACTTTCTTCATGACATTACTGAATACCGGCACGACCACCGAAACCAACTGTATGGTCGAGGATTTCCAGCCGACCAATGCGACCGATACGGTGCCGAACGAGACATTGACCTGGCAAACGACCGATCCCGCGACCAACAAGGCGACCGGCACGGCCTTTCAGCCTTTCACGATTGCACCCGGGGCAAGCCAATCGCTGATCGTCAGTACCACGGTTACGCAAGCCGCATCTCTGCCGTTGGCCCTGCCTTCCGTCTGCGACAATGCCGATCCGCCCGCGTTGATACTCGGGGTGAATAGTCTGTTCATGACGGTGGACAACAATCCCGTGCCCGATGTTATCGCGCTGACGGCGACTTCGGCCGGCAATGGGATCGTTTCTGCGCCGACCGGCGGGGGAGGCGCCTTTGCCGTCGCGACGATCAATATCGGCACTGCCGGAAGCATCGTCGCGTCCGCAGATACGGGGTCGGTTATTTTGCCGGTAACGCTGACACTGTGCGAGACAAATCCCGGCAATGGGCAATGCAAATCGCCGCCGGCAAGCACGGCGACGCACAATTATGCCACGAACGACACACCGACCTTTTCGGTCTTCGCCTTCCCAACCGGCGCAATCGGACTGAACCCCGCCACGTCGCGGATATTCGTCAGATTCAAGGACGCGAGCGGTGGCACACTGCGCGGGTCGACGAGCGTGGCAATCGAATCGCCTTAGAGCAACTTAATAGCGGAAGGTGACTTCGACGCCGCCGCTGCGCGGAGCGCCCACGACCTCTTCCAACAGTCCGAAAGGACTCGAAATATTGACCGCATAATTCAGGTACTGCGTGGCGGTCAGGTTCTTGCCGAAGCCGGCCAGTTCCCAGCGACCGTCGCGGGTCACATAGGCAAGCCGTGCATTCAACAGCCAATATCCTGTCTGGGTCAGAAGCGGGTCGTTGCGGACGTCGAAAAACTGCTTGCTGCGATAGGATAAAGAGGTTTCCGCCTTAACCTGATCGTCGTTCGGCATGCCGATGACATATTCGACGATAGACTCGGCGGTGAATTTCGGGGCGAGCGGAAGTCGGTGGCCGGTGAAATCGGCGATTTCGCTGGTGCCCGCACCGGAGATGAAATGCCCCATTTTCGTGTCGAGCACGCCGAGATTGACGCGCGTTGTCAGATTGCGGACCGGTTCGGCATCCGCCTCCAATTCAAGGCCCTCGATCGTGGCTGTCGGCGCATTATCCAGCACGGAGACCGGGAGGCCTCCTACAGCCGCCGCGGGAATCAGATTATAGACCTGCATATCGGTGTAATCGTAATAGAAGGCCGCGCCGTTCAGGCGCAAGCGCTTGTCCAATAGGTCCGATTTGAAGCCGGTCTCATACGCGGTCACATGCTCCGGTTTGATCGGCTGTAACTGGCGCAGCGCATCGGCGGGGTTGGTTGACAGAATGCCGCCGTTAAAACCGCCGCTTTTGAATCCGGTGGAGATGCTGGCGTAGGCCAGGATCTGTGTCGCAAGGCGATAATCCAGCGCTGCGCGCCAGGACGCGGCGCCGTTGCTGAGGTTTTCCTGGGCAGCATAAAGCGGCGAGGGCGCCGGAAAGGCCCCATTTGTCTCGGTGCTGAGAAGGGCTGCTGTGTCGAAGGTTTTGCGCTCATAGGTGTAACGTCCGCCAAGGGTCAACCTGGTTCGATCGATTATCTCATAATCGGCCTGTCCATAGCCGGCATAGGCGTCGGTGTTTTGTGTGCTGTGCCCGGTGCCGATCAGCGCGTTCCCGTTACCCACCCCTGGGAAGTAGATCGCATCGATATCGAGCAGTGCGGAGGCTTTCTGATTCTGGGTCAGATTTTCCTTCAGATAATAAACTCCGCCCAGCCAGTGATAGGTTTCACCGCTGCCCGCAGCCCGGAATTCCTGGGTATAGGATTTGGACAGCACACCAAAATCTACCTCCAGCAGGCGATGCGGCTCTGCATCGGTGTCTTCCGGGTGGAACTTGTTGGAGCTTTCGAAGGCCGAAATTGAGGTGAAGGTGACGGCCCCCAGAATATAATCGGCGCGCACCGACCCACCATAGCTGTTGATCTTCAAATTCTGGTCGCGGTTGTAATTGCCCTGGTAGAAGCCCCGCGGCGCCTTATAACCATAGAGGTCGGTACAATCGCCCGCCAGAATCTGGTCGTTCGGGCATTGTGACAGCGAAGATGAAAGCGTCCCGAGCTGGCGATATTCGGTCGGGCGGGTGTCGACCCGGCCGCCGTGGAGGTTGAGCAGAAGTGTCAGGTCGTCGCTGGGCTTTGCCGCGATCTGGCCGCGATAGGCATAGTCGTTCGCACCATTGGCGTATTTGCCGTTAGCCAGATTTTCCATATAGCCGTCTGAGGCGTTATGGACGAAGGCCAGCCGCCCGTTCACTTGATCTGTAATGGGACCGCTGACCATCCCGTCGATCTGATAGGTGTTGAAACTGCCGTAGCTGACATGGGCTAAGGCCTGCGGGTCGTCCGTCGGCTTGGCCGAGATATAGTTGATTGCACCACCGGTTGTGTTGCGCCCATAAAGCGTCCCCTGCGGTCCTTTCAACACCTCGACCCGGTCCAAATCAAAGGTCTGAAAGGTTTGGGATGCCGGCGAGCTCATATAGACCTCGTCTACATAAACACCGTTCGGCCCGGCGTTGTTGGTGTTGGTGTCGTTCAGCCCCACGCCGCGGATCGCGATGATCGGCTGGTTGCCCTTTCCTGCCGGCAGACCGATCTGCAAGTTTGCCATGAATTCGCTGATTTCGTCGCTAGACTTGATGCCCAGTGACTTCAGCGTGTCACTGTCCAGTGCGCTGACAGCGATCGGGATGTCCTGAATATTCTGCGTCCGCTTTTGCGCGGTGACGATTATTTCTTCGATCTGGACGCCGTGCTGGCCGGCTGGTGCTGCCGATTGCGGTGGGAGTTGATCGTCGGCATGTGCTGGCGTCGCCGCCAAAAAGCCCATCAGTGCAGCGAAGCGCGCGCCGTAGGCGCGCCGGGTGAAGTGCGGGGAGGTCACATTCACGAAAGCCTCCCCCTTGTGGATTGTCTAAGTTCAAGTTGTGCCGCTCGTCCCCGGAACGCGGGGACGAGCGGCCGACACAAAAGCTTAGCGCATTCCATCTGCGGACACGAAGCGGGAATTATCCGGGGTGGCTGTCCCTCCCGCTACTGAGCCGCAGCTATGCCGACGGCCCTGCGGAATAGACGATCTGAACGCGGCGATTCTGCGGTTCCTTGACCCCGTCGCCGGTCGGAACCAACAGGTCGCGCTTGCCCTTGGCGATGATCGCAATTTCGCTAGACGGAATGCCGTCATCTTCCAATCGTGCGGCGACCGATTCCGCTCGGCGGCGAGACAGGCGCATATTATATGCGTCGGAACCGACCGTGTCGGTGTGGCCCGTCACCTGAATCTCAGTCACCTTTGCCGGACCGGCGTTGCTTGCGGCCTGCCCGACGATCGCGACCGCTTCCGGTGTCAGATCAGATTTGTCGAAGTCGAAGAACACCAAATAGCTTTTGGGAACTTGCGCAGGTGCTGGGGCGACGACCGGTACTCGCACAAGGGCGGCGCAGTCGCAAACGTCTGTTGCTTCGCCGCCGAAGCGATAGGTGAACTTCACCATCCCTTGTTGCGCCGAATAATTGTCGCTTCTCCATTCGTAGTCATAGCCGGCTTCGACCGCCCATTTTCTGCCGTTTGAAAGTAAGGTGACGCTAACCCCCGCATCCAACGTGTCGTCAGCCGTTTTCAGTCCCGGCGTGGTAAATGTCGATGATCCGGCGACAGCGAATGCTGCGGTGTTTTCCAACGTCGGGTTGTTGAGAGCGCGTAGCCATTTGAAATGGCCTTCCGGAACGAATGTCCCGGCTTCTGATTCGAAGTCACGGGCCACCTTCACGCCCAGGCCGGACTCTAGGTAATCGTAAGTCTGGGAATTCACATTCAGGTCGATTTCACCTGCACCCGTTTCCGCATAGGAATCGAGATTGATGCGGCTATATTGCAGCGAAACCAGCGGCGTGACGGTGAATCCTTCGACATAAAAGCGATAACCCGCATTCAGAAGGCCGGTGTATTCTTCGCCGTTATATCCGGCGTGCGCCGTGCGGTCGAAACCGGGAAATGCGATATGCCGGGTGCCGGTATAATCATTCAGGCCGACCGAGACGTCGCCTGAAACGAACAGCGCGCCGAATTCCTCTCGAACATAAGCTGTTGCCTGATAGGTATCGAAACCGGTTGTTGAGCCGAATCTCGCCCCATCGATTTTGCTGTTGGCATAGCCGATATCCAGACCTACCCGACCGTCCTGCCCCAGAGGCATGTCGTAACCGACGGCCCCACCCAGAATTCTGGAGTTATAGCCTCCGAATACCTGTCCGTGGTCTTCCTGGTTGCCGAAATAGCCGAAACCCTTAGCCCACCAACCGCTCCGGGGTTGGTTTACATTACAGTAAGTTTTGGTGCCGTCGGTCGGGTCGACATCTGACGGCAGGCTGACGCCATTGCACAGAATATCGTCGAGACGAGAGATCCACAGGCTGTCGAACTCTCTTGTTCCCTGGAACGTCACCAAAGGTGCGATCAGGTCCGGGGTTGAAGGCGCCAAGGTTGCGACTGCGTTGATAACGACGGCGGGGTTAGTGAGATTATTGATCGCGGCCACCGGCAGGAGGATGTCGGATGTCGGTGGAACGACCGGAATAAGTTTCACCAGGACCGGCACGATCGGAACGGCGACCGGCAGTGTCGGCGGCAGCACCGGGATGACAACCGGGGGCACAACAACCGGCGTGGTCGGCGTTACAACGACGACCGGGGGCGGAGGCGTTACCAGCGGCGGTGTCACGACGATCGGTATCAGCAGCGGCGTGCGAGTGGTGACGATGGCTACAAGACCGGCCACAGTGCCTGCGATGGGTACCGGGGCAAATGCGTATAGCGGGTTGGTCGGATCCTGGACCGTCACTGCAAGAACGCTTCCGTTGGTGCCGCTGGTGGCTTGGACGATGTTGAACTGCTGCCCGACCGTCAGGACTGCAACGGCGGGAACGGTGACATTGATCGCGAGAGTGGGGCCGAGATTGACGGCGCCGACCGGCTTGATGTTGCCGTAGACCGACGGGCTGTCCAGCGTCGTGTTGATCACGCCGGCCGGTCCGATATTCGCGATGGTCAACGCGCCGCCGATATTCAGCGTGTTGGGGCCGAGAGAGAATGAGTAAGCATCTACCGCGCCGGTGATCCCTGCGGATACGCCTGCGGTATCGCTCCCGCCGACGACCGCGATGGACTTCAGGCCGACCGCGCCGCCGACCGCGCCGTTCAGAACACTGGCGCTGCCAAGCGAGAGGGTGCCGGTGTTGGCGCCTGCCGTGGTGGTCAACGCGCCGATGACGATTGTGTTCGGCGCGAGGCTGATAGTGCCGTCGGCGGCGTAATTCGTCGCCGACACATTCGTTGAGCCGCTGTTAAAATTCACCGATCCTGTGCCGCTGACGTTCAGAGTGGTCGCATAGACCGGGCCCATGAAATTCACGGCCGTCCCGGTGTTGCCCCCGGTGATGTTCAGCAGAAATGGTCCGCCAGGTTGAGTTACTCCGACCGCGCCATAGACGTTCGAGCTACTGTTGAAGACGATATTGCCCTGGCTCGATGCGCCGGTCGAAACAGCCACCATACCGACGACCGGCGGGTTATTGAGCGTAAATATGTCCATCTCAGGGCCGCCGGGCACGCCGACGGCCAAGGTTCCCGTTATGCCCGAACCCGACAGATCCACACCGCCCAACACGCCGGTTGCATTCAGCGGAATAATACCCGGACCGATCGCGCTTTGCCTCTGCGCGATACCCATTGGGCTCCAGGCAGCAGTTGTGGCAACGAGAAAAAGGAAGAGATTAATTCGTCTCATAATAGGACTCCCAAAATTCTTTAATCTTCCTCCCGCGATAACTGACGCGCGGTTTGCCAGGTAAAATCGCGACCCACCATGTTGGGTGGAGCGCTGAAAAAGTTCGTCGGAAGGATTAATCGACTGACATGCCGGGATGATAGGCTTCCGAGTCCCGCCAGCGACAGGTTCGGATTCTACTCAGTGCGGCGGTGTTCGAATGGTTGGGAGGCCGAAGGGGTTAGCACCCCTCGTCGTTATTGCGTCTTTACTGCGACGCTGGTCGAGCCTCGGATATTGCCGGAGCCATCCTTAACGCGCAGGAAAATTCGGTTGTTGGCAGGGTCGAACGGCACTGTGCCCCCGGCCGACGCAAAAACGGAGAATGTAGGCGTCCCGTTTGCCGGAATCATTGCAGAAACGCTGGACGCAGGCGCTGCCAAGCATTGGCCGCTGCTCGGATCGGTTTGGCACAGGGTAAAGCTGAGCGGCAGGTTTGCCGATCCTGTATCGGCCGTAACCTGAAAGGGAGAGCTTGAGCTTGCCCCGACATTGACCGTCGCGACCGCGAAGGCGGAGGCGCCGCTGGTGCCGGAAATATCGAGGATGCCATCATTGCTGGTTGTAGCGGACAGCGCCACGACATCGGGGACCGGCGTCGCAGACGAGGCCAGCAACAGCGTGTCGAGGCCGGTGTCGATCGGCGCCATATTGAGATTGGCGCAGCCGAATTGGAAATCGGTGTCCGTCGCAGAAAAGGCCGCCGACGGCGTAAAGGACAGGACAAAGCTTTGCGCGGCGCCGGGCGCAATATTGACAGGAGTATTAGGGGCGCCGGTCGACATGTTCGACGCCGCGCTTGTCGTCTGAAATGCAAAGCTCCCGGCGAGGTTTGTACCCAGCGCCACATTGCAGCCTTGAGCGGTCGTCGTACCGCTGTTGATCATCGTGGCAAAGACGGTCGCGGTCGACCCGATTTCGACGGAGCGGCTCGACGGCAGGATAGCGGCGACCAGCGGGCTGGATCCCGGATTAAAGCTACAGGACGGCACGTTCGTCTCGCCCCAGCAAACCGTGAAGCCATCGCCCGCCGTCGGCGCGGAGGGCGCAGCAGTTTGTATGGATTTATCTTCGACGAGCTGGATGCCGTTCTGATCCAGCGACAGGAATGGGTTGGTCCCATTCGCCGTTCCGGGATTGATGGTCAACTGGCCGAAATCGGCAAGGGGCTCGACGGTGCAATTCGAGCCGGTGCAGGACGAAGTCGCCTCTTCGATCCATTCTGCCGACAGCATTGGCGACGCATAGGAAACGGTTTGCGACCAGGTCCAGCCCGCTGTGTAGTCGGTCATCGAGAGCGTCCAGGTCTGAGTAGTGCTGGAACAGGTCGCGGTGCATTGCAAAGAAGCGTTAATCCGGTCGCCGGGTTGAACCGGGTTCGGAATCGTTACAGAATTGCCCGGCAGCATCTCGTACCAGGCATAATAATTTGCGGATCCGATGTGGTAGGCATCCTGTTCGGTGCCGAGCTGGATCAGAGTGCTGTCTCCCGCGCCATCGCAATTCGCGTCGGTGCAGGTGCCGCCGATGCCGACCCAGGTTGCCGAAAGTTGTTGATTGTTCGTTCTGCTGCCCGAGCCGACGAATGAAACCGCGGGGATGGTCCAGCTGCCCTGGGCCGCACCGTAACTCTGCCCGGTCTGATAGTTCGCCACGAAATATCCGGCCCAATTTCCGGTTTCGGATTCATGGCGGTCGCCGTGCATCAAGTTGCCGTTGGCGTCGCGCCACGGACGCATCGGGTGATGGGCGGCGCTGACCGGCCTGTGACCGGCTGGTGTCCAGGCGCCGATCAATCCGGCACCGACAACAGCTAGAAACAAGACACATCTGCCGAAGCGAGATATTCGCATTCTCAAAATCAACTATGAGGAGTCCCTATGGGTAGCGGAACGGGAGCCGACACGTTGTTGTTCAACGGGTAGATTTCGCATTTCATTCGCACGTTGCCACGTTTGATAGCACGAACGAGCACTTCAAGCGATTTTGTGTCCAGGGTATCATCCAATCGAAAGCCGCGTGCGGACTTTAAGTTCCATCGCCGGCCTGGCCTCACTTTTGTGTCGTTCAAACATCGCGCTTAGACCGAGCGATGATTTCCAGCGCTCAAACCTGTACGAAGCCCGCATCCATGTCGATCGGGCTGAAGACGATTTCGGCGGACAGCCAATCTACGGTCGGGGCGTTCGCGAGGCCTCCTCCCTTGATCGCGCGCAGGTGAAGGCTGACATGGGCGCCACCGTTTGAGGAACGTCGTGTGGACAGACTGATCGCTCGCTTTCCGCTTTGCGCTCTGTAGCGCGGTAGAGCTACCACTTGAAGGTCCTTCACGGATCGGCGCGGGTGTGGAGGAGGGGTTTCAGGCACCCCAGGTTGCGAACATTCCGATTGCCGCGGCTGCCATCACGGCGGTCGCCAGCCACCCCATCAGCCATAAGGGAGTAGACAGCACGAATTGACCCATGAGTGCCGGCTTGACGGCCATCAGCATGATCATGACCATCACCGGTACGGCCACAACGCCATTGATCACCGCGCTCCAGA
>PLTD01000034.1 GCA_003165335.1 Rhodospirillales bacterium
GGCCAGCATATCGATCTCAGCCAGGTCGAATGCATGCTGCCGCTGGTGGCGCCGTCGATCATCGAACAATCCGCGACCGGTGAGACCTCTCCCCGGATCGGCAACCGCCATCCCGTTCACGTGCCGAACGGCTGCTTTCCCTGCCTCGGCGAGGACCAGTGGATCACGCTTTCGGTGCGCAGCGACCGGGAATGGCAATCGCTGTGCGGCATCATGCATCGGCCCGACCTCGCCGCCGATTCCTTGCTCACCTCCGCCGAAGGCCGGCGCGCCGAGGAAGACCGCATCGAGGTCGCGGTCCGGCACTGGACCTCGACCGTGCGGCCGGACCTCGCGATGGTGACCTTGCAGGCCGCCGGCATCGCCGCCGGCGTCGCGCGATTGCCGATGGACCTGCCCGGCGACCCGCATCTGGTGAAAGTCGGCCACTGGCAATCGGTGGACCGCCCCTTCATGGGACCGCATCTGTTGCCCTCGGTCGCCTATCGCGAAGGCGACGCGCCAGCGCCCTACGCAATCGAACATCTGGCGCCGACGCTGGGCCAGCACAATGACGAAGTGCTGCGCGAGTTGTTGCGACTGAGCGCAGCCGAGATCGAACAGTTGCGCGAGGACGGCATCATCGGCAATCTCGCGACCGCGAAGAAGAGCAAGGCGAGACTGGCGGCGGAGTGATGGCGCTATCGGGCGCCATGCGCCAGCTTGCGCGTCTTCGGTCGCATTCGGGGAAAGCGGACATAGCGCGGAGGAAGCGATTCTGTAGTAATTGGCCCGGAACGGACTTTTCTTGCACTTCTTGTAAGGTTGTAACATTATCACGATACGTATCGAGGTAGCTCGCGGACCATTAAGCTTGACGCTGACTGATTCAGAAAGGACGCGTCCAAATCAGCGCCGGTTGGAGCTGCTGCTCCTATGTGTTAGAGGGGTTTGCCTTGGCGGCTGTCTCTTCTGCGTCATATTGTATACATACCTCTCTCCTCCCAAACGGCCTGTTTTCCCCGTACCGATGCTGAGCTATACGCACCTGTTCAAGGCTAAGCAGGGCTATGTCTACGGAACGTTATTTGAATATTTGGCCATCACCTACGGGATCTCGATAACGTGGGTCGTTGGTCTCCTCGTTAGCCTGTTTCTTGGTTTCAGATTGAAGGTACACGTCAGGGGGCGCTGGGAAGTCATCGCCTCTGCCGCAATTTCGATTGCGCTTTGCTATGGGGTTTGGCGGTTAGTGTCGTGACTGAAACGACTGATGTCTCGGCTGAAACACTTGGACTTATGAGCAAGGCTGCTGCTGTCAATTGCGGTCTTGCGGCTGTGGGCGTGGCAATCGCTTGCTATGCTTATTTCAACTTTTCGCATCCCCTCAACGTTCGCTACGATTCGCGTTCTGGCATCGTCCTTCAGAGCGTAGAATTGTACATAAGCGTTTTTCCTGTTTTTCAGGTTTTCATTTTTGCGATATCAGCGCTCCCAGCTTGGTCGGGATCATTTCGTCGGCACATTATTCAGCAAAATCTTGAGCTAAGGAATAACCTGCGACCTTCTCCTCGCCCAGTTACGCCGGACTATTGGGAAGCCGTTCACAAGCTTCTGTATTTTTGGTTGGGTTCGTTTGAAGTTTTCGGATTGGTTGGCACTGCTTATAGGTCAGTGCTGATTGCTATCCAGGCTGTCTAACTCGGACTGGGAACTATGGCCTCTATCAGCTCATACTTGGTCAATTGAGGTAGTTCCCTTCCGCCTTAGGCACCAAATGGACCTCGTGCGGCGTCCGCCTTGAATCCGCAGTGCGCCCACAAAGCGGGCGTTACGCCAACGCCCAAAACTATGCGCTCGCGCCTTCGTGGTGCTCGGCCAGATACGCCCGATAGGCGAGCCTGATCCCTTCCTCCAGCGAAGTGCTCGCGCGCCAGCCCAGTCTTGCGAGCCGGCTAACATCGAGCAGCTTGCGCGGCGTGCCGTCGGGGCGCGAGGGGTCGAAGCTGAGCGCGCCGGTATATCCGACCGTCCTGGCGACGACGCGGGCGAATTCGGCGATGGTGATGTCCTCGCCGGTGCCGATGTTGACCAGCTCGGCGCTGGAATAGGTTTTCATCAAATGGACGCAGGCGTCCGCCATGTCGTCGACATAGAGGAATTCCCGCCGCGGCGTGCCGGTGCCCCACACCACTACCTCGGAGACGCCGGCGACTTTCGCCTCGTGGAACCTGCGGATCAGGGCGGCGACGACGTGGCTGTATTCGGGATGATAGTTGTCGCCGGGGCCGTAGAGGTTGGTCGGCATCACGTTGATGAAGTCGCTTCCGTACTGGCTGCGATAGGCTTCCACCATCTTGATGCCGGCGATCTTGGCGATCGCATAGGGCTCGTTGGTCGGCTCCAGAGTACCGGTCAACATCGAATCCTCGCGCAGCGGCTGGGCTGCGAGCTTCGGATAGATGCAGGAGGAGCCGAGAAACATCAGCTTCTCGGCGCCGTTGACATGGGCGGCGTGGATCACGTTGGTGGCGATGACCAGGTTGTCGTAGATGAATTCG
>PLTD01000256.1:0-348 GCA_003165335.1 Rhodospirillales bacterium
AGGTTCCAATCGAACCCGTGACCTCATTGGGCAGGGCTTCCATATCATATCGGAAGATCGAACGGTTATCGGCATAGGCATTAAAATTGAGGTCGCGGGCCGCCGATCCCAGCTCGTATTTCACCGCGCGCAATAGCTCATGACGGCTCACCGCGAAAGGATTTTCTCCGGGCCATACCGCCTGGGTGATCTCAAGCCCCGGATCCTGCCCGTGGGAGTGAATTCCGATCAAGCGCCCCCCTGCCCGCAGCGCCCGGGCCAGCGGCGCAATGATGCGTTTGGCGCGGAAATTCACAGAAGATTTGGCCCGATAGGGCTGGGAGGCGATGATCAGGTCGAAATTGGCCT
>PLTD01000256.1:372-3201 GCA_003165335.1 Rhodospirillales bacterium
GAAACGGCTTCAATCCGGCGATCTGGGCCTCGAATTCGCCCGAAGAGGCCCCGCGCAGGGGCACTTCATGCCAGATCATGCCGGCGGCGGCCGCCGGCGAGGCCGGGGTCAGCCAGGGCGCTTCGGCGTAGTACATGTTGGTGAGCACGAAAACCGTCGCCGGATGCTCGAAAAGCCGGTCCGGCACCTTTTCCAGGGTCAACCGGACGTCCTCCAGGCTGAGCTCCTTGCCGGCGATATAGAACGGCATATGGGGAAAGCGGCCGTGCATCGAGCGCATCACCCGCGCCAGCACGGTGCCGTCGCCGACCCCCGCATCGAATACCCGCAGCGCCGGCGGCCGGGGATGGATGCTGCCGAGTTCCAGCGCCACCCGCTCGGCAATCACCCGCTTTTCGCTGCAGGTATGGACGAACAGCAGGTATTTCTGGCGATTCTCGAAAAACCGGAAATTGCCGCGGGGATCACGCTTTTCCGGCGGCACCTGCAGGCCGCGCGGCGGCGGCACCCCGCCCGGCATCGAGGCTGCGATATAGGCCTGGATCCGGTCCAGNNCGCCCGAAGGTCGATTCCGCCATATCGGCCTGGCGGCAGAATTCGGAAATCAGGCTCAGGATCTCGTCGTTTTTCATCGCACCAGACGATTGGGACAAGCCGGTGGGCAGCGGCGGATTGGCAGGGTGTCCTATCACCATCTGCCCACCCCTGGGAATGGGTGCAGGGCCGCCGCCAGGGCGTCAGCTATTCCGCATCCGCCATGGCGCTCGAACCTTCCATGCGCCCGATCTCCTTCAGCCTGCCCGCCAGCGCCAGCGGGCCGATGGATCGCAGCGGCAACGCATTGAAGGCGCCGATGCGCTGAGTGAGTAGCCGGTGGGTTTCCTGGAATGCCAGTGCGATCTCGGCCGGCGAGCCGGTCGCTTCGGCCGGATCGGCCACGCCCCAATGCGCCGTCATCGGCTGCCCCGGCCAGACCGGACAGATTTCCTGCGCCGCATCGTCGCAAACCGTAAAGACGAAGTCGAACGAGGGCGCATCCGGCTCCAGGAATTCAGCCCATGATTTCGAGCGGCAATCGAAGATATTGTAACCGCGCTGCTTGAGCAGCCTCAGCGTCTCCGGATGAATCTTTCCCTTCGGCTGGCTTCCGGCGCTGTAGGCACGGAATCTCCCGCCGCCCACCCGGTTCAAGATCGCTTCCGCGATGATCGAGCGGGCGGAATTGCCGGTGCAGAGAAACAATACATTGTAACGGTCGTCGGACATCGGGAGTTTCCGAAGGAAGGCATTTTGCCGGAGTAAGGCATCTTGCCGGAGTAAGGCACTTTGGCCTGCGCCTCGGCGGACGCGCAGGCATGAAACTATCCCGNNTGACGCAGGCCTGTAACGGCGGGGCGCAACGACTGCAGCGGCCTCGCGCGACACGGCTTAGCGATCCCGCCGCGCGTCTGGCGCGGGTTGTGGCCGGCTGGTTCGGCCCCCTTGGTTCAGAGGGCGCAGGGAAGACCGGGTGCGCGCTGCACCCGCGGTCTCGCGTGCAAAGTGGCAACAAGAAACGCACACGAGCATACAGGTTCAGCGGAAGCAGTCCGGCCTTCCCTGCGCAGTGGTTTACGGCTTATAACGCGCTCTNNGGTGACCGGCTTTCTTGCCACCGTCGCCGGCGGAATCGCTTCCGCCGACTTGATGCCAGCACCGCGGCATCAGGACCACACGCCTTCGCCGTCCGCTTCAGGCGCGCTCGTCAGTCGCACCGTCGGCGTCCGCCGCATCCCGCTCCGCGCTGGTGACGTTGCGCAACGCCCCTCCGAATGAAGCAGGATGGGACGCGATATAGACTGATTTGCGATTTCTGAAAATCAGAATATTTTTGCGCGCAGGACTGGACAGGGCAAATCAGCTTGATCCGCCACGGGAATTTTTGATTCAGATGCAAATCGGAATCGGCCCGTCGGGCGGGTTTTTGGCCCGAACGGGCGCTTTGCCCCGGCAACAAACAAGCGGGATGACTTTTCGTCGTGGGTCATGTCCGAGTTGAGTCCGCTCTCAGGGGCAAAACGGACTCAATGTGCTCCGGGCGAATATTTCGCCTTTTGACCCAGATGTATGGTCCGGCCGTGTGTTGCAAGTGGATTTTGCCGAGCTGGCAGTAAGCGGTCTCGCATCAATGTATCCGGTCTCAGATTGGAGCTGTTTTGCTCCGGACCATCATGGATATCAGCGCGCGTGCGATCTCGTTAACGGACAGGCCTCAACGGGCCATCTGGGTCACCAGTGTGCGCACGCGCTCGGAAGACCGAACCTCCATCTCGTCTCATCCTCTCGCAGACCTCGGCTGGAAACTGTTGATAGGGTTACGTCATCGCTTGCTCCTCAGTTTCTTTGTTCGAGCCAAGGGCCGTTCCTTCGTCCCGGCCCGTAGAACGTCGATCGCGACGCGCGCAGGGGCGGTCAAGGCCGGCCGTCGCGCTTGGCTTGCGGCTGGCTCCGGCGTTGCCAGGCTGCGCCTTGACCGCGCCGAGCACGGCGCGAGGATTAAGCGGGTCGGACGCTTGCATCATCGGTCCTCGTCAGCTCGAAGGCGCGTCCCTTGGCAAGCACCGCCCAGGCGATGCGGGCAAGCTTGTTGGCGAGCGCGATCGCCAGCACGTTGTGGTGCAACCGCCTCTTGGCGGCTTCGATCCAGGATTTGAGCCCGTAACGTTCCCAGTTCTTTATCTTGACCAGCACAACCCATGCCGCCTGCACGAACAGAACGCGCAGGTAGCGATTGCCGCGTCTGGAGATTTTGCAGTCGCCTGCCAACTCCTCGATGACACGCAACATGCG
>PLTD01000256.1:3242-5066 GCA_003165335.1 Rhodospirillales bacterium
CGCCTGCAGATCCAGTTGCTCCGCGGTCTTGGTCGCCACGAACTTCATCGTCGGGCGCTGCACGGCTTCGGCAATCGCTTCGGCATCATTGAAGTCGTTCTTCTGTCCCTTGCTATAGGGGCGGACATATTTGGCCGGCATCAACCTGGCATCATGACCCAGCGATGCGAGTTTGCGGCTCAGGTGATGGGCACCGACGCAGGCTTCCATGCCAATCAGGCAAGGCGGTATATTGGCGAGCCGCGCCTCCACTTGGCCACGCGACCACTTTTGCCGCAGCACGATGGCGCCACGCGCATCGTGGCCTACGACGTGGAACGAGTTCTTGCCGATATCGATGCCGATCACGGCGACCGCGGTATTGGATATCTGAGACATGGCATGCTCCTTGTCTTTAGCGCCCCTTCCCAGCATTCTATGCCGGAGGGGCAGGAGCACGGCCGGACCATCCCATTAACGGAAGTCAATATACGGGCGCAATTGCTGGATTGACCCCCGCGAATCTATGTCGAGCTTGCCAGAAGTAGGCTGAAAATAAACTCCTTCATTTCTTGCTGGCAGGGCGCGCCAGTTCAGATAAAATGCACTGCGATTTTCAGGTCTTTTATTGTGGCGTATGCAGGCATCGCCGATGATCCAATTTACAGAATGGCAAGCTGAAGGGAATGGCGTCCGTCGCTTTTATCGAGTGACGAAAAAGGGCGCGACCGAACCGTCGCTCTTTGAGATTCATTGTGATCTGTCAAAGGGCTTCACGGGAATCATCGATACTTTTGTAAATTTTCTTGTCTTTCCCGGACTAGTCCAACGCGAGACCTCACTTAGAGCATCCATTGCCTCTGCTGAGGACAACTCGCCAACTTTCTTTTCAACTCTTGCAGCACCAGCGGATGACGGCTCTATGATCATCAACGTGATGGACAGAGAGGATATTGGCAGATGCCTCAAGGCATTTTCGTCCGGCACTGACATGGTTTTCCGGCTGCGCTCCACTTCCGACCAATTAATTTTCCGGATTTTGCTCCCGAATAGTGGTGGGTTCCAAAAGGTCTACGATACATGCCGAGAAGCGATGAAAGACGCTCCGCGTGAGCGGACCGCCATTAGCGACCTGATGGATGAGGCTATGCGTGATTTACCGGTAGACGACGACGAAAAAGGAAAGGGATGGACATCACCATCACAACCTTCGCCGTCTCAGACAAAACAAAAATTTCGCGTGACGCAAGTAGCTGAATCTTTTTCTGGCAAACCTTTACTGCATATTGAGCCTGCCCCAATAAGCCTCGACGGGTGGCCCGATTTAAGCGAAGAGTTGGAGGAGGTGATTGCGCCTTACCGAAAAAACACCGGTAGCATTGCGCTTCGCTTTATCGACATCGGATTGCCGACCACTACTACCGCTGTCGTTGATTCATTCGAGGTACGAGAAGAAAGGTTTGCCATTCACTACGCCGTACGAACCATGATGTTTGAAACGACGACGAACAAACTGGGTTGCAATATCCACATTCAGCCGGAAATGAAGTCGACGTTCCTCTCTTTCGGAAACGGAATCACGCAAGAGCGAATTAGCGCACCTCGAACTTTCGATTTCAGAGAGGTATATGATAACGCCGAGGAGTCGCGCGACGATTTAACCCGATTGGTGAACATCGTGCATCAGCACTTCCTAAATCGAACATAGATTATTGCCTGCGCTATTCATTTTGGCTTCACGTAGGACGCTATTGGCCCGAATCGGACCCCCAGCGATGTCCGCAGTTCGGTCGCTACCGGGGGTAAAGCGGACATGCCGATTGCGTGGGCAGAGGTCTGAAATTG
>PLTD01000019.1 GCA_003165335.1 Rhodospirillales bacterium
AAAAGCGCCAAGCTGAGGGCGCGGCTGCGTATTCCGACGAAGTCGGCCACTTATTCCGACACGAAGTCGGCCACCGCACCGATTTGAAGGCGGCCACCATTCCGACGCGAAGTCGGCCATTTGAAGGTGGCCCATGCGGGTCATCTGGGTTGATTTCCTGATTTGGTATTGAGGTCAAGCGTCGAGTAGCGGTGTGCTTCTTTTCCGCAGGCTCTCACCGCTCAAGTCGATGCGATAAGCGTTGTGCACGACGCGATCCAGGATGGCGTCGGCGAGCGTTGGATTGCCGATAATTTCATACCAGCGATCCACCGGTACCTGGCTGGTGATGAGGATTGAGCCGCGATCATATCGGTCTTCGACGATCTCGAGAAGGTCGCGGCGACGATCGGCGTTGAGCGCTTCTGGGCCCCAATCGTCGATGATGAGCAGCGAAGCCCGGGACAGCGTCCGCAGCATTTTGGCATAGCGTCCGTCGCTTCTGCCCAGCGTCAACATGGCGAACAATCTGGAGGCACGGTAATAGACTACGGAGAGATCTTCGCGACAGGCCTTCTGGCCAAGCGCGCAGGCAAGGAAGCTTTTGCCGAGGCCACACGGGCCGGTGATCAGCAAATTTCGCTTGGAACGGATCCAGTCGCACGAGCCGAGCTTGAGGAAGAGGCCACGGTCGAGGCCGCGGGCCGCTTGATAATCGACATCCTCGAGACTGGCATCATGGCGCAGCCCTGCGGTCCTGGTCCGACTTTCGAACCGCTTCTGACGCCGCACGGTGACTTCCTGATCGAGCAGCAAGCCCAGCCATTGTGCATGATCGAGTGCGCGGGCTTCAGGTTGGGTGTCGAGGTTCTGGAATCCTTTGGCCATGCCGGTCAGGCCGAGTTCGTTGAGCAGATCGAGCGTTGGGTGAAGCAGCATATCTGGATATCCTTTCAGTGGAAGTAACGGGCACCGCGCACATTGGCGTGGCTATCGACGCTGGCGCCTTCTTCGGCAGGCGCAGCGAGATCGATGTTGTGTGTTATGATGGAGCCGACGCTTTTGGAGTTCAGCGCGCCGACCGCCAGAGCGTAGGCGGACACGCTTTCCGCACGGCTGTTGGCCAATGCCTTGTAAAGGCGCAGCACACCCAGGCAGGTGCGAAAGCCCTGCTCGGGATGTGGGCGGCGCGACAAGATGGCGAGTATCAGACCCTCGGTCTCGGGCCCGATATCTGCGCCCCAACGACGAAAGCGCTCGGGCGACCACTCTGCATAGAAACGATGGGCACGTGGCATATGCTCGGTTTGCGTGCCGTGACGCGTGACACCACCATAGCGGCGCTGATGGGCGGCAACGCGCTTGCCGCGGTGGAAGAGTTCGATCGTGCGGGTTGTAATGCGGGCATCAACCTGCTCGCGGATCAGCGCATGGGGCACCGAGTAGTAGAAACTGTCGATCTCGACGTGGTAGTCAATCCCGGCGCGAACCAGGCGCCATTCGGCATATTCATAGTCGGTCAGCGGCAACGCCCGCAACGCTGGCCGGTCCAGACTCTCCAGCAGATCCGCCCGGCTGACGCCGAGCTTGCGCATCGGGCGGGTATTCATCGCCGTCATCACCTCGGCGACCGCTGCGCTGGCTTCATCCAGCGAGAAGAAGGTCTGGTTGCGAAGTCGGCCGATAATGTAGCTTTGCGCAAAGCGCACTCCGGCTTCCACGGATGCTTTATCCTTGGGCTTTTTGGGGCGTGCTGGCAGCACGCCGACGTCATAATGCGCGGTCATCCGGCCGTAGCTGCGGTTGATCTCAGGATCGTAAAACGATGCCTTGTTCACCGCGCTTTTGAGATTGTCGGGGACCAGGAGGCGCACAACACCGCCGATGTGCCGGAACAGCCGAACGTGCGAGCCGATCCAGTCCGGCAGCGTTTGCGACCACGTCACCTCAGCAAACGTGTAGTTTGACGCCCCCAGCACCGCGACGAAGATCTCGGCCATCCGGATCTCGCCGGTCAACGGATCGGCGATCCCCAAGCGCTTGCCGGAATAGTCGATGAACAGTTTGTCGCCAGCGACATGGTGCTGCCGCATGACCGGCGACAGACGCTGCTGGAAAGCCCGCAGCAGCTCACAAAATCTCGAATAGCCATAGCCGCCGGGACAGGCCTGACGATACTCCTCCCACAAGATCATCATTGTGACAGCCGGACGTCGGAGCTCTCGAACCAGTTTCCCCCAGTCCGGCTCCGGTCGCATGCGCGCACCAGCGCCAACCCCGCCACCGACCCGCGCAAACAGCCGCGCCTCCAGCACCTCGTCGGTCAGTTCATCGCCCAGTGGCCACGACAGCTTCGCCGCTGCCGCGCGCTTCAGCGCGTCCTGCACCGTGCTGCGCGCCATTCCCACCGACCGCACAATCTCGCGCGCCGATGCCCCTTCGTGATGCATGCGCATAATGCGCCGTAATTGTCGCATGGTCAGCGTTCTCCTGGCCGGCATCGAGCTCTCCTGTCCTCGTCAAAGGACCAAGCTCTTGCCTCAGTTGCTGACCCGCACGGGTGCCCTCATTCGTCCCTGCCAGGTGGCCGACTTCGCGTCGGAACGGTGGCCGGTTTCAGATCGGAGAGGTGGCCGACTTCAGCCCGGAATGGTGGCCGACTTCGCGTCGGAATCCCTGGCCGGATTCAATCGGAATTCGCAGGCAGCGCAGCAATGTTGGTATCGAGCGGCAAAAAGCGACGGATCCGACCGTTGCTGTTCTCAACGCTACCCTTCTGCCAAGGCGCAGACGGCTTGCAGAAGTAGCTCGTCACGCCGAGGCTTTGCTTCAGCGTGGCGAACGCTGCGAATTCGGTACCCCGGTCAAACGTGATGCTTTGCCGAAGGGTTTGGGGCAGGGTTCCAAGGTGATGCTCGATCCCCGTCATCACGCCCTTTGAATGGCGACTGGGATTGTGTGCGAGGACGATGTAGCGGCTGCGCCTTTCGACCAGTGAGGTGAGGTTGGCTTTGCCAAATTCCTTCCTGAAAGCAATGAGATCACCCTCCCAATGGCCAAACTGATTGCGCTCTCCAATCTCTTTGGGGCGCTCTGCGATAGTGTTTGCCAGCGGGATATTGAGGCCCCGCGGCTTGCGCGCATAGCGACGACGGCGCGCCTTGCGTTGGCGCGGCAAGTGGTTCCAGAGTCCCAATTGGCGACCCTCGACCCCATAGACAAACTGGTAGATCGTCTCGTGACACACGGTGACTGGATCGGCCTCATCAAGGCGTAAGCGCCCGGCGATCTGCTCTGGCGTCCAGCATTGTACGAGGTGTTCAACGATACGCCCCGCAAGCCTGGGATTGCGGCCGACTTTGCCTCCACGGACACGGCGCGAAGCTGCTTTGTCATTTGCAACACGACCAAAATAGCCCCGAAAATACGGATCGTCGTCATGGTAGAAATTGCGCCGCAGCTCGCGATAAATTGTGGCTGGATGTCGTCTGAGTTCGGTTGCGATCTTGCCGACGGATATGCGCCGATCGCGCATTCGCATGATCGTCTCGCGCTCTGCACGACTCAGATGATGGTAATTTCGGGTCATTGTGCGTCCTTTGAGTGGGGCACGAATGCCCGGAAATCCTCGAAATTCGCACTTCCAGATTGAATCCGCCCGCTTACAGCCGCCTAGATTGATAATAAGTATTATGATAATAGCGACACCAAGATTGTCCATGTAATCTGTGTCCAGTGTGATGGGAATCGCTTGCGGTACCCGGTTTCCTTCAACAGTATCTGCGACCGTGTCCACTTCGTTCGCCACAATGCCTTGGCAGGCTGCACGCATCGAAATGCCCGGCGGTCGCAGGGCGTGGACGGTTTTGAATGACGATGGCGATGTCGTCGAGAGCCTTCGTCACTGGATCGTGCATCTCGAACAAACCAGCACTTCGCCGAACACGATCCGTGCGTATGTTCGCCACGTTGTCGACTTCGCGAACTTCATCGTCGCCAATGGCGCCGGCATCGGTGAAGCCACGGTAGCGTTGTATGACAGTTTCCTGGCCTGGCGGCTTGCGCGGCGAAAAGATGCATTGCCGAGCCCGCGGCTGATCCTGCTGAACAAGCAGAAAACGCGAATTCTGGCGCCATCGACGCGCAATCAGATCCAGCTCGCGGTCAAATCGTTTTATCGCTTCTACAATGGCACCGACGACTTCGCGGTCGACACGCGTGATGTTGCCAGGGCTTATGACGGGCAGCGACTTTACAAGCCGTTCCTGGAACATATCAGCCAGCGCCGCACGACGCGGCGCAAGGACCGCTATCTGTCAGGCGATCCCGGCAAGGTTCAGCAGCAGGTGCTCAAGAAGCGATTGACGCCAGGCGAGGTGTTGCGGCTAATCGAGGCTTGCGGGCTCGCGCGCGACGCGTTCCTGATTGTGCTGCTCTACAACACCGGCCTCAGGATCGGTGAAGCGCTGGGCGTGCGCCACGTTGACATCGATCTTGCCGAAAAGGTCATCTGGGTCGTTCCGCGCGAAGACAATGCCAATGAGGCCCGCGCGAAATCCGGGCGCACGCGCGGTGTGCCGGTGCACGAATACGTGCTGAACATGTACGTCGATTACCTCACCAGCAACGAATATCTGCCGGCGTTCGAGGCCGGCG
>PLTD01000024.1 GCA_003165335.1 Rhodospirillales bacterium
CTACCGTGATGTGTGAATCCGGTAGGTTCAGGCGGGGGAGGGATAGCGAACGTCGTTAGGCGTTTTCTTTTTCACTTGAACAAACCACGAACAGTCCGATACGGTCGTTCGTGATGCTTATCAACCGGGGCTATCGATATCGTCTCTATCTTACCGCGAAACAGCAGAAGCTGTTTTCGCAGTATGCCGGAGTCTGCCGGCTCGTCTACAACCTCGGTCTTGAGCAGAGAACCCATCACTGGCGACAGTTCCGTCGCCAGATGGGCACTTCCATTAGCGACGTCACCCAAAGCGCGGAACTCACGGCGCTTCGCGCCGAATTCGACTGGATTAAGGAAGTCGCGATCACTCCGCAACAGCAGGCGCTGCGCGACCTGCAAGTCGCGTACAAAAACTTCTTCGCCGCTCGCGCCTTATATCCGACGCCCCGCCGAAAAGGCGTCGATGACGCTTTTCGGTTTCAGGGTCGTGAGGTTGAAGTCAAGAAGATCAACCGCAATTGGTCGGCCGTAAAGCTGCCGAAAATCGGCTGGGTGCGCTATCGCGACAGCCGAGCGTTGGAAGGCAAGATCAAGAACGTCACGCTCTCGCGTGACGCGCTCGGCTGGCATGTCGCATTTTCTCTAGAGATTGAGCGAGACGTGGAGCCGGCGCCGAAGGCCGCTGTCGGAATCGATCGCGGTGTTGCCAATAGCGTCGCCCTCTCCACCGGCGCTATGCCGGTATTTCCGATCGAGCAGATCAACGTGCTCGTGCGCCGGCGACAGGCGGTGCAGCAAAGCCTCGCCAAGCGAAAGAAAGGTTCGAAGCGCAGGCGGAAGGAAATTCGTCGCGCCGCGGCGATCAGCGCGAGAGTGGCTCGGGTTCGTAAGCACTGGAACCACGTGCAAACGGCGCGCATCGCGCGCGACTTCAATTTTGTTTGCATCGAGGATCTTCGCACCGCCAACATGACGCGCTCGGCGAGTGGAACGCTCGAAGATCCGGGTACGAATGTTGCTCAGAAAAGCGGTCTCAATCGCTCGATTCTCGAGCGTGGTTGGCGGCAATTCGAGACTTTACTCGAATACAAATTACGCGAACGGGGATCGACCCTAAAGAAGGTCGATCCCAAAAACACCTCCAGAAGCTGCTCGCATTGCGAGCACGTCGATGCACGAAATCGCGAAAGCCAAGCTCAATTTCGATGCGTCGCATGCGGTCACGAGGCGCATGCCGATGTGAACGCGGCTATCAATATTCTTAGGGCCAGAACTCGGCCCGCGATCGATAAGTCTCGATCGCGAATCTCGCCTAAACGGAAATCCCGCTTATCCGTAAAAGTCCCCGTCCCTTAGGGCCGGGAAGAGGTTAAATCCCGGCAAAGGGCAATCAGCCGTGGCTTGCGATCGGCGATCGCTATAGGGTGGTCGCAATGCGGCGTGCGAGGGGCTGAAACTGACTTCGCCGTGCGCCGAAACCTTGAGCTGGTAATATTACCGGCATGTCATTTGCCCGCAATTATGGGCATAGAGAAATCGACATGAGTACGTACGGCAGCGTTATTCGGTGTCCAAAATGCGGTGCCGACCACGTTATTCGAGTTGGAGAGATCACAAATCAGCGCCGTATCGAATTCACTTGCACCGCCTGTGCCACCGATGTCGTTTTGGACAACGAAAGTCGCGATCCCGCTGTCCACAAAAAAGGAAGGTGGGAAAAGTAGGTTCGCTTCCTTGTCCTAACGCGATTTCCCCCAACGCGCTTCGCCGCGTCAAACTTTGATCCTCCCGGGTTGATGCTTGATTAAATCCATCGTTGCGGGCAACCAGCTCTATATGCCGGATCTGGCGATCGATCTTCGCTGGCCCGCGAACATTACGGCGAATTAACCTTTCCCCATGATGTATCGCAGGAACTCCAGCAATATATATTTAGGGGCTGATTACCCTCTGAAGGTCTGGAGGCCTGCTTTGCACGATCACCAAATGCACAGAATTCAACGACGATTCGTTAGCCTGATTGACCAGACGGGAACTCCGGTCTGTCCGCCTGTCTTCGTAGAGTTTTCCGAGTTTTCGTACCTCGTATCAGATGCCGAGTTCGAACTGCGTGCGATAAAAATCGCCGTCGAGGACGGGTTGTTAGGCGCCGATCGACGAGCCTCGGTAAGAGCGCATTTCGATACCACTACCCGTGTTTAGGCGGATGCTGAAGTCCAGCGGACCTGACCTTGGAACCCCAAGGCGACGCATATCTATTTTGAGTTTCTGCAACGTTGCCCCGGGAGTGGGGATGGGCCCAAAAACAGTCTTGGCAACCGGCAACAACGCCCAATAGTGCCCCATTTCCAAATAGGACTCCACGTCATCAGGGCACACGAGTCCGGAAAAGTGCCTGCCGTCCGGTAGGAATATTCAGCACTCAGTCGACAGGGACCTGGGGCAGTAGATCGTGATGCTCTAGCCAATACTTGTCCAAGCGATAGATCAAAATCGGAAATGATTTCCGATTAGGCCAGCCGAACCTGTGTCAACGCGCTACCAGCCAATGCGGCTCGCAGCGTCGCTCGTTGGAAAACATGGGGGAGAACCAGTGGTATCAACAAATTACCAGCTGACAGGAATTGTCTATTCGCATGAATTTCGCGGCACTGGCGGTCCCAGTTCCAATGATGGAATCATTACAGTGTCGATCGACGGTGGCCCAAACGATATCGCCACAATTTATCTGACCGGGCCGGGCAGCAACGACGTGATTACGGTAACGATGGAAGAGTTTTTGCAGCGGGTGGCAGCGATCTATCGATCCTATTGCTACAGGCTTCCACTGACCTTCACTTTGCGCGGTGGAGTCACCAGCCTGCCATTGATCCTATCCATCGACATGCCGATCTGATCGCACGTAGCCGGGTGGTATATATTGTCGAAAGTCTGGTTGCGTACGACGAGCAGATCGGTGAATAGAATTATAGGGACGATCTTGGGTTGCCGTTCTGAACGAGCGACCAGCATGTGAAGTGCTGCCGTCGCTGGGCAATATCGTCGCAGAATCACACCACTGGCGGTTTCCAGGGCTACGGTCAGTTAGATCCAACTAAACGAAAATCCGATGCGACGCGGGCTGCTTGCACGGAACTCACGCCGGCGGCTTTGGCAAATATTGTCCACTGCGCAGCAGCATCGCGAACAGATTTAATTGCCTCAGACGGATTGGGTATTGAGAAGCGCTCGGCGACGACCATCATGTCGCTCACCCCAATGTCATCAAAACGGCCGTTGACGCTCATTAGATGCTGGCTGGTCCACTCGCCCTTTGGGTTGTGCGCATGAGTAACATCATATGCCGGAGATAGCTCCCACTGCCCGCCGCTGCTGAGAATGAAGGCATGGTTCTTCGTGTGATCGTCGCAGTTACGAGTAACTATGTTGAAAACCATCCGACGGAATGCTTCCGCTAAGGCGCTGTCTCCCAATTTCAAACGAACGATAACGTCGAAGAGTTGCTCGTAGGCATGAGTTCCGCGCTGCTTGTAATCCATGTGGGCCATCGCACAGAGCGATTGCATATGGATTTTTTCATTCCCGTTTCGGTCAAAGCGTTTGGTCATGAAATGCGCGCGACCGCTCTCTTCCAGTAACCGGCATGGTTCCATTTCAACGCCGGCGGCCGATGCCATCAAATAATAGGCGTATTCGATGCGTCCGTAATCGGCCGAGGTTCCGAGCTCACTATCGGTTCCAATTCCGTCGAACTTCAGGAGCCAATGTTCAAAACCAGGATCGGCATCGAACTGCCCGCTTCGGATTTCCTCAGTGACTGGATTCCACGCAACGACCGCCTTTGCCCTGGCGCCGCCAGCAGATGTGCCGACCTGGATCATCTGTGCCAATGCGGCCTGTGCGTGAGCGTCACCTTTGAAATCGCCCTTTAGCGCAAGTCTAGCGACTTCCACTAAATCCTTCATATCGAGGATCGTGCTCATTTTCTTGGCAGAGGGATTGGCCGGCTTAAACTCCAAGGCGCCCATTCCTCGACGTCCCATGAATGCCAGACGGTCCAGCATTGTAATTGAGTTCTTGGATATTCCCTTCCCGGCCATCCAGGCGTCTATCAAGGCATTACCAAAATCATCCGGCAAGGCATCGCAGAGAAGCCCTGGCAATCTTTTGAAAGAAGCAGGAAGGGAGGGAAATGCGAATTTCTTGTTTGCGCTTGTTGTGGGCATTTGAAGCGGCGCCAGCTCGGTGCCGCTTCGCGCCCACTTCGGGTCATACTCGAACACATAGGCCCCTAGGGTCTGGTCTAAGGCGACGGCCCCCACAGTTTTGCCCCAGGCAATAACTTCGATGATGGTGGGGCTCATGTCTTGCTGTCGGCCTTTCGCGAGTGTCGAACGCGCTGCGGCTCCCTGCCCGAGGCCAGCATCGCCATAGGACTCACTGTCACGTGAGGAGCTATAGTTTCGAGCAGATTTATTCGGTCTATGGCCTTTAGAAATCGCAAGACGGTCTCCAGCGTCGAGCCCTCCCCCGCCTCTAGCTTCTGCAGCGCCCGTAAAGAGACACCAGCTTTCGATGCTGCCTCCGCTTGCGTCATACGACTATCAATTCGAAGCTGCTTCAAACGTTTGCCAAAGAATAGCTGCAGCTCCTCGGCAGTTTGATATGAAAGGTCCATAAGCGTACCTTTGTGCATATATAGCGAGTTTAGTGAATTAAAATGTATATTAATCCGCTTTATAAAATTGTAAACTCACTTCCTTTAAAACGTATATTTCAACGCGTTCCGATATAGATTATATATAACACGTACAATTACACATGTTCTGTGACATATAGATAAACGCAGTAGAAGAGCTGCTGTTTCGCGCCCCGGCATTGCGCGCGGCGCTCGGGATTTCTCGCAAGCGGGCCGCCTCAGACCCCGGCAGTCGAAATTCCTGCGCCAGGGTTTGTTATCCCTGGTAGGGCCGCAAAATCAGATCCTTGTGCACGATTACGCGCAATGGGAAACCGGGTCTAACAGTTAGCGTGGGCTGGATCTCGATGTCCTTCTCAACGATGCGCTGTCCAGCTTGATTGGTGCTCTCCTGGGTCGACTGGCGGATCGCCTCGACCAGGTTGCTCGAACTGCTGCCGAACGTTGCCTGGGTGCCGACGCCCAATAGCGTCGACATCGCGATACCCTTCAGTAACGTCCAGGTATGGTAGTCGACCTCGTCCGCAAGCCCGGTGTAGCCGGCGGTATCGCTCGCCGGAAGATTATCGATTCGGATCGATGACCCATCCGGCATGATGATGCGTTGCCAGACGAGCAGCGCCCGGGACTGGCCGAAAGCAACGACGCTGTCATAGGTACCGATCAGCCTGCTGCCTTGCGGGATGAGCACAATCCGGCCTGTGGCGCTGTCAAAAATATTCTCTGTCACTTGCGCCGTCACGGTTCCGGGCAAGTCCGAGTTCAAGCCGGTGAGAAGGCTCGCCGCGATGACCGTGCCCGCCATCACCTGATAGGGCGAGATGGGCCTCTCCAACTTGTAATCGTTATAGATGCCGCGCTCGGGCGCCTGAGCCACAAAGTCGACCTTGCGCTGCTGATCGTTCTGATCACGTATGAGATCGAGATTGAGGCGGGCGGAATCCACGCCCCCTTCGTTGGTCGGCGTCGCGGCGGCGGATGCGGGCGTTCCCGCGGGATACTGCGCAGCCGTCGCACTGCCGCCTCGCTGACTTTGCTCAAAGAAAAGGCCGCCCTCGCGGGCCTGTTGCGACTGTTGGGCAAGACGCATCCGCTCGGCGCGGGCCGCCTCGTCTTCGCTGTTGGGTCCGGCTATGGGATCGACGCGCTGCTTCTCCCCTGCCGCGATCGGCGGCCCGAGATCGCTTGGCAAGGGCGGCCCCAATTGGGGTTTCTGCATCTGCCCGTAATTGCTTGGAAGGTTGGCAAGCCCGTCCGCGCTGGGCCTGCTCACGATGTTCAAAAGTTCGTCTGCGCCCCGGCGGGCATGGAAACCCGGCACTTGCAGCGCAACCCAGGCTAACCCGAACACTCCTGCGCAGGCGACAGCTGCGATCGCGATTAATAGGCTGCGTTTGAAACGAACTATCCGCGGGGGCGTTGCGCTAAGCGTCAAAGCTTCCGGTTCGAGCTTGAAATCACTCATGATCCACCGCCTTTGCCGGCAGTGGAAGCCAGTCGGTCGGCGCGGTCGATGCGAACGACCTGCTGGGGATCCTGCCCTAGCCGCAGCTCGGCGGCGGCAAACAAGCGATCGACAATGTAGTAGTTGCGCCGAACCCTGTAGTTGACCAGTTGGCTGTCGCCCTGCGGCCCGACAACGAATAATGGCGGCGCCTCGCCCTGGTCGATGCGCGAGGGAAATTCGATATAGACATGCGCGCCGTCGTCAAACGCCCGCACTGGTCGCCAGGGAGGATTGTCCCCGCTGACGGTGTAGCGGAATTGCAAATTCTCTAGCGCCACGCCCGCGGCCGTGGGTACCGCCGCGTCGGCCTTCTCATTTTGCTGACGCAGCGCCATGAGCTGATCTTGCGGATAGGTCCAGGAAATCGCCGCCATGGCAGTATGATCGGTACTGTCCAGCTCCAGATGATAGCTGCGCCGATCGGTCATGATGACGAGGTTTGTCTGCAAGCCCGGCGAAAAGGGCTTGACCAGTACATGAACCTGCTTGGCGCCTCCGGTGCCGCTGGTGGTGTCGCCGACCACCCAGCGCACGGTATCTCCGGCCGAGACCGAACTCAAAGTCTCGCCCGGCTCAAGCGCGATATCGCTCACCTGCTCAGGAGCCGCATAGAGGTGATAGAGCGCTCCTTCGGTAAAAGGATAGACCTGCACCGCATTGATATAGCCATGGGCAGTCGGTTCCCGCAGCGCCGCCCTATTAGCGGCATCAACACGGGCAGGCGGCATGGGCTTGTCACCTCCAGAGTGTATCGATGGCTGTGATTGGAGCTGACCCGGCAACGGCAAAGGTTGTGACACTGTCACCACCTGGACCGGATTTGGAGGATCCGGTTCAACTGTGGCGGGCTTGAAGTCGGCGCTGTCGTAGCTGATCGCGGCAGGCTTCTGCGAACCGGCACAGGCGCTCAACACAAGGACTGAGATCGATAGAACAAACGAAATATGGACGCGAAGCATTGGAATCTCCTTTCAGTGCGTGGCGCTGACATCGAGTTCGCGCGACCAGGCGATGGCGGTGACATAGAGGCCGAGAGGGTTCTTACGCAGCAGGTCGGCAGTGCGCGGCGGCACGACACCCGTGGCGAGAATGGCAGTCCAGCGTTCGCTCGAGGCGAGATTGCCCTGCCTGTAAGTCTGTTCGGTCCATTTCACCTGGAAGGACGTGTCCGTAGCCCTCACGACGCTGGTGACCTCGACCGAAACGCTGCGCTCGCCGATGTCCTTGAATGGATCGCTAGTGCGGGCGAAGCCATTGAGAAAGACGGCGGCGCGATCGTTCGCGAAGTCATAGGCTTCCAGCCAGTTCCTTCTCACAAGCACCGGGTCGATCGAGAGCGAACGAATGTCGGTGATAAAGCGTGCGAGATACCAGGCGACCTGGGCATCGTTCGGTTGATAGGGGGTGATGGCGGGCGCCACTGCCTGCACTTCACCCAATCGATCGACTTCGACCACATAGGGCGTGACCCGGCTGCGCGCCGACTGCCAGACAATGCCGGCGGCAAGAACGACGCTGAGCGTCAGGCATCCGAATGCCATGAGCCGCCAGTTCTTCGCCTGTAGCCGGGCGGAACCAATGCGCTCGTCCCAGAGCTGGGCCGCCCGCTGATAGGGCGTGACCGGCTCCGGCGTATGCCCGTAGCGTTGAAGAACCCTCTTGAAAATCATGAGGCTCAATCCTCTCGCTGGTCTAGGTCAGGGGTCGCGGGCACGCCCGAACGATCACCTTCCTTAAGGGTCTGAGTGACAATTTGACTGTGATGACGTGCGCGCTGCTCGGATTGCAGCCACCGTGCCCAGGCAGGAATCGCGGTTTGGCTAACATCCGACGCTTCGAGCGCGCTGGGCGGCGTCGTCCCGTCGGGCACCGATCTTCCGGACGCGCGCCAGGCCGCCTGTCGACCGGCTTGGGCGCTATCGGCCAAGGAACTGCCGGCGCGTTGAAGCATTGAGCGACCACTGCGAGCCATCGCGCCGGCTCCCGTCCTCGCCACGCCGCCCATACCGGCAGCTATGCCCGACATTCCCGACGCGCCCGATGCAGTTCGTCCCAGGCCATAGGATGTTGAGGTCGCCGATGCCATCGTGGTGCCGGCACGAATTGCGGCCATCCCACCGGAGCCCGCGGCGCGAATCAGTCCCGCACCACCTAGAGCGGCGCTCCCTGACAAAAAGGCAGCGCCTGCCACCGCGCCCGCCGTGCCGATCACGGCGCCGGCACCGAGCTGAGGCGCGCCGGACACGAGACCGGTAGCGATCGCCGGGCCGTAAATTCCCAGCCCCAGGAGAGCTATGGCTGCCAGGACAAGCGACATCGCACCGGCGATGCTCGGCTGTTGATCCTGGGAAGCTGCAGTGAATGCCGAGAACAGCGTACTGCCGATGCCGACGATGACCGCAAGCACCATCACCTTGACGCCGGACGACACGACATTGCCCAGGACACGCTCGGCCAGGAACGACGTCCTGTTCCACAGCGCAAAGGGCACCAGAACGAAGCCGGCCAAGGCCGTCAGCTTATATTCAAGGATGACGATGAAGAGCTGAACCGCGAGGATAAAAAATGCCAACAGGACGATGAACCAGGCGATCAACAGCACGATGATGATCACGAAATGGGTGAAGAAGCCGTTGAACCCGATCAGCGACCCAGCCTGCTGTAAGAGTGGGTAGGCCGCCGTAAAGCCGGTGCCGGCAAGCTTGCCTGGCATCAAAAGATCAGCAGCGCTCAGCCCCGTTGGCGTCGCATCCAGTCCCAAAGTCGAAAACGAATTGAAGATGATCGTGGTGAGATTCTGGTAATTATCGATGATGAAGGCGAAGGCACCGATATAGAGCGTCTTCTGGATCAGGCGCGTGAGCACATCACCATCGCGATCGAGCGCCCAGAACAAGCCGGCCAGGGTGACATCGATACCGATCAAGATCGATGTCAGCGCCACGACGTCGCCGCTTAGTAAACCGAACCCGCTATCGATATAATGGATGAATGTCGCTAAGAACCGGTCGATAATGTTGAGATCGCCCATCGCGCCCTCGCCTCGGCAAATCGCGGATTACTGCGCAGTGTAAGCGTTGCTCGAGCCGAGGAAGGTCGAAAGCGCTGCCTGCCCTTCGAGTTCCGCCTCGGCGCTTTTGGCGTCCCTAAGCGCCTCAGCGCGACCTTGCGCTGCCAGCAGTGTCTGGATTTGAAGTTGTTGCTTGATCGAGAGAGCAAGAAGCTGGTTGCTCGCCTGCTGAGCCTGAAGACCACCGACCGCGCCTTGGCTAGCATTGACGAGAGTAGCGAGCTTGCCCGCATCGGACTGTACAGTTTGGGTGATCTGCGACTGCACCATCAGGGTCTGCTGAATGGCACTGTGGGCGTTCTCCCAGCGTGTCCGGGCATCGGCAAATAGCTGGGGGAACGTCGTCCCCGAACCATATGATTGCGGATATTGCTGGTTGAACGCCTCTTCGAGCGATTGGACACCGAAACTGATACCCTGAGCCTGATTCATGAGATTGCCGATCTGCTGCAGATCGCTGGTGATTGCGCCTAGTGAAGAGACATTGAGACTTGTCAGGTTGCGGCCCTGATTCTGGAGCATCGTCGCCTGGTTTTGCAGCGACTGGATCTGATTGTTGATCTGCTCCAACATCCGCGCCGCCTGAAGCACGTTCTGGGCCAAGTTCGAGCCGTCGATCACCGCCAATTGCGCGATCGTTCGCGCAGGCACAAGCAAGGCTGCGGCGGCAAGGATGGTCGCAACGGATGAGGCGGCCAAAATGTCACGGATTTTCATGGCCTATCCCCATCTTCGGACGCAAAGCGTGAAAGGAGGTCGGCCGCCCAATCCAGATCGGACGATCTCAGAAAGGCGGCGGCAAACCCCTCCAACCCGTGCTGCGCGAGCAAGTGGTCAATACGTTTCTGATCCGCCGGGGAAGAGGCGCCACACAAGGCCAAGGCGATCGGCCCAAGCCCCAAGGTGAACAACCGATTGCCGCGACGCGATTGCAGGTAATAATGCTGCTTGGGCGTCGCCCGGGCGATCAACTCGATCTGGCGCTCATTCAATCCAAACCGGTCATATGCCGCGCGCCCCTGCGGCTCGATTGCGCGATCATTGGGCAGGAAAAGGCGTTGGGGACAGGATTCGATAATCGCCGGCGCGATCGAACTTTCCGTGATGTCGGCGAGCGACTGCGTCGCAAACACCACCGCGACGTTCTTTTTGCGCAGCACCTTCAGCCACTCGCGGATGCGCGACGCAAATAACGGATTGTCGAGAAACACCCAGGCTTCGTCCAAGATCAGTAGCGTCGGGCGCCCGTCGAAACGCTCCTCCAATCGATGAAAAAGATAAGTCAGCACCGGCAACACGACGCCGGTCTCATGCATCAGCGCCTCGGTCTCGAAGCACTGCACATCTGCCAGCGCGAGGCTATTCTCGGCGGCATCGAGGAGCCGCCCGAAGGGACCGTCGAGCGTGTATGGCATCAGCGCCGCCTTTATCGCGTTCGACTGAAGCAAGACCATGAGGCCCGTCAATGTCCGTTCTTCGACCGGCGCTGTCGCCAGGCTGGTCAGCGCCGACCAGACCCCCTCCTTCACCTCCGGCGTAACAGCGACCTTCTCATGTGCGAGCAAGGTTCCGATCCATTCGGCGGCCCAGCTCCGCTCGGCCGGATCGTCGATCCGGCGTAGCGGCTGAAACGCCATAGAACCGTCCGATCCAAGCGCAAGATGCGCGCCGCCCATGGCCAGGACAGCGGCGCGGGCGGAGTTGCCCTTGTCGAATATATAGATTTGCGACCCGACATAACGCCGGAACTGCAATGCCATCAGCGCCAGCAAAACCGACTTGCCGGCACCTGTCGGGCCGACGATCAGCATATGGCCGACATCGCCGACATGGGTGGAGAAGCGGAACGGGGTCGAGCCGCTGGTCTCAGCATGAAACAGCGGCGGTCCGTTCAGGTGCTCGTTGCTTGCCGGCCCGGCCCAGACCGAGGATAGCGGCACCAGGTGCGCCAGGTTCAGCGTATGAACGATCGGCTGGCGAATATTGGCGTAAGGGTGCCCCGGTAATGAGCCGAGCCAGGCTTCCACCGCATTGACGCCCTCGCGGATGCAGGAAAAGCCGGCGCTATTGACGACCCGCTCAACGGCCCGGCGCTTTTCCTCGGCACATGCCCGGTCGCCATCCATCACCGTGATCGTCGTGGTGAGATAGCCGAAAGCGACATGGTCGCCGCCCAGCGCCTGGAGCGCCAGGTCCGCATCCGACATCTTGTTGTCGGCATCAGAATCGAGGAGCTGGACTGGCTGATTGTAGAGAACTTCGCGCAGCAAAGCGCTGATCGACTTACGCTTATTGAACCATTGCCGCCGCAGTCGGGTCAGCGAGCTGGTGGCGTCGGTCTTGTCCAGTGCGATGAAGCGCGTCATCCAGCGATAGGCAAAATCCTGATGATTGAGCGCATCGAAAATCCCAGGATAGGTCAGGTTGGGGAACCCCAGCACCGTGACGCTGCGAAGATGGCGGTCGCCCAGCATCGGTTCAATCCCGCCACGCAGTGCCGTATCTGCCAGGATGCCGTCCAGATAGAGCGGTGTCTCGGGCGCGGCGACCCTGTGCCGTCGGGTTGAGATCGCGCCATGCAGATAGGTCAGCGTTTCGTCGTCGTCGAGCGCTTCGACTTCGGGCATGAAACCCGACAGCAGATCCCCCACACGATCGGTCTGGGCGATGAAGGCGAGCATGTCCTGGTGCCAGACCCTGCCTTTCGCCCGTTCTTCGGTTTCCAGCAGCGCTCGTTCCGCCCGCTCTACCCGGTCGGCCGGCGGCATATATAATAGTGTGAGATGATACATGCTCTCCAAGCGATCCCGTCGGCCGTGCGCCAGCGGTGATTGGGAAATCGGCTCGAAGCTGGCGCGCCGTTCCTCGTCCACCAGCCACGAGGCGGCATCGGGAAACACAGCCTGCGGATAGCCTGGCGCCACCAATCGCTCGGCCTCGAAAAACAGCACCCACCCCGAGCCGAAACGGCGCAGTACGTTGTTGAACCGCGCGCAGGCGCCAACCAGCTCAGCCTCGGTGGCGCTTTCCAGGTCGGGACCGCGGAAGCGCAAGGTTCGCTGAAAACTCCCGTCCTTGTTCAACACGACGCCGGGCGCTACCAAGGCTGCCCAGGGCAAAAAGTCGACAAGGCGATCGGCATTTCTGCGGTATTCGGAGAGGTTCAGCATGCGAACCACCCCCGTTGGCGAAGATGGCGAACCAGCACGACGGCAAAATCCGGATCACGCTTGGCCGCGAAGACGCTGAGCGAATGACCGACTATCCACAAGACGAGCCCAGCCACCCACATTTGCAGGCCAAGGCCCAGGGCCGCCGCCAAAGTGCCATTCAGGATGGCGATGCCGCGCGGCGCACCGCCCAACAATATGGGTTCGGTCAGCGCACGGTGCAGCGGCACCTCGAACCCTTCGATATGGATGCTCATGATACGAGCGCTCCCCCGCCGAAGCTGAAGAACGACAGAAAAAAGCTCGACGCGGCGAAGGCAATACTGAGGCCGAAGACAATCTGAATCAGGCGGCGGAAACCCCCGCTGGTTTCGCCGAACGCCAAGGTGAGGCCCGTGACCGTGATAATCATCACCGCGAAGACTTTGGCGACGGGTCCTTGGACGGAATTCAATATCTGGGTGAGCGGCTGTTCCCAAGGCATGTTCGAGCCTGCGGCATAGGCCGCGTCGGCCAGCAGGGTCATGGCCAGAGTCGTCGACGCCACACGGCGCAAACAGCGGGAAACCGGAATCATCGGAAAATTGCGCATATTAGCCTACCCCTTCTGTCATACCGACGCGTCGCAATTGAGGTCGCTGAGCGCGTAATCGCCGTGGGCATCAAGGCCGCAGACGGCGCTGATGCTCTCGATGCGGCGGTTCGTGCCGCGTCCCTGGATGAAGACGACAATGTCGATCGCCTCAGCAATCAATCGGCTCGGCACGGTGACAACCACCTCCTGAATCAGCTGTTCGAGCCGGTAGAGCGCCGCGCGACCGGAATTGGCGTGGACTGTGGCGATGCCACCAGGGTGACCGGTGTTCCAAGCCTTCAGCATATCCAGCGCTTCGGCACCTCGGACCTCGCCGACGATGATCCGATCCGGCCGTAGGCGTAGGGTCGAACGCACGAGATCAGCGAGCGAGACGATGCCCGGCTTTGTGCGCAACGCGACGCAATCGGGCGCGGCGCATTGCAACTCGCGGGTATCTTCCAGCAGGATCACCCGCTCATCTAGACCCGCCATTTCCGCTAACAGCGCATTGGCCAAGGTTGTCTTGCCCGAGCTGGTGCCGCCGACGATGAGCAGATTGCGACGCTCCACCACCGCTTGGCGGAGCGTGTTTGCCTGCAAGGGCGAGATGATCCGGTCATCGATATAGTCGCCTAGACTATAGATGCGGGCAGCCGGCTTGCGGATGGTGAAGCACGGCGCCAAGGCCACCGGGGGCAATATGCCTTCGAACCGTTCGCCAGCGACACCACTGTCGCGCGGCGGCAGTTCGGCACTGACGATGGGATTGCCGGCATGGACCTCGATGCGCATATGTGAGGCAACCAAACGGATAATCCGCTCGACCTCGGCGATCCCAAGGCGAACACCGGTATCGCGGCAGCCCTCGCCCAGCCGATCGAGCCGCAATGCGCCATCCGGATTCACCATCACCTCGACGACGGCGGGATCGGCCAGTGCCGCAGCGATTTCCAGGCCCATCGCGGTCCGCAGCATGGCGCGCCGACGTTCCTGGGCTTCCGGGTGGGACAGGCCGCTCACAGCGCCACCTTGCGTTGACGGCATGCAAGGCCGCGTGCCGCGAAACGGTCACCCGCGACTACGATCGCCAAGACAACAAATATCTGACCAATGAGGAACTTAGTCGGGGTCATTTTGCCGTGTCCGGTCGGAGCGCGAACTTGCGCGGTCAAGAACGGCGACAGGATTCGAACGAAAGGCGGAAAAGAGAAATCGCCTTTATTTGCGCCACAGCAGCTTTATTTATGCCCCAGTACCCCAGAGCAAAATTGGCCGAGGAAAAGCGCCGGCAGATCCAGGAACAAATGTTCGTCGCAGGGCCCCAGCCCTTGCAAAACGACCGATAGTAAGAAACCGGATTGAACAGTGCGTGGACGCTGATGCGCGAGCCCTAAGTGAAACATCTCGAAGGACCCGTCTGGGAAATGCGGATGAAGGGTAAGGACGGGATTACCCGTGCCGCGTATGTCACTGCGACCGGGCGGCGCGTGGTGGTGGTGCACGTCTTTCCCAAAAAGACACAGAAGACGCCCCGCCGTGAAATTGACATCGCTCTGCGAAGGGCTAAGGAGGTTAGATGACCCAGAAAACCATCCCCGCCTCGGAGACTTTCGCGAAATGGGGGAAGGACCCTGACTATGTGGCGGCATCCGACGCACTGGAGGAAGAATTTGCGCTCGCGGACGCGTCGATCAAAGCGCGCGCCCATGCTGACATGACCCAGGAAGATGTGGCTCAAGCCATGGGCACGACCCAGGCCGTGGTTGCGCGGCTGGAAGGCGGTCGGAGCAAGCCATCGTGGGTGGGGACACTGAGGCGGAGCGCAATCAATTGACATATTTCTGGGTAGGTGTTGCGGGTGCGCTTGGCAGCATCGCCAGGTATTGGATGGCCTTAGCGGTCCTCTCGCTGACCGGCCCCGCGTTTCCATGGGGCACGATCCTAATCAACATCATCGGTTCGTTTGTAATCGCCTTTTTCGGTACGCTGACTGGTGTCGGTGGAGTGTTGAACATCCATAACGATGTCCGTGTTTTCGTAATGGTCGGCATCTGCGGCGGGTTTACCACCTTCTCGTCATTTAGCCTGCAAACGCTTGATCTCGCCCGTGAAGGACAGCTGCTTCATGCCGTGGCGAATGTAACTGTTTCGGTGGTTTTATGCCTAGCGTCGGTCACCGTCGGCTACGCTGCGGCGGAATATATTAACGCCAATAGGAGCCCCGTATGAGCGAAGTTCTTTTGGTTTGTCTTTCCGAGCCTACGACAGCTCTACAATTATTGCAGGCCGCACAAACCATCGCGGACGACCTTCGAAACGCCCATATTGAAGTCTTGGTGGTTCGTATTCCACCAGAGGCCACGATTATGCCAACCGAAGAGATATTGTCTAAGGGCGACCGGGCGGCAATCAGAAATGCCGAAACGGCTCGTGCAGCTCAACTTCGCCATATATACGACGCATGGTTCGCGCAGCTTGCCAGCAAAGATGCTCGGGCCGAATGGATAGATGTCGAGGGTTTGCCGGGAAAGGAAATTTCCGCACGCGGCGCTCGAGCCGATCTTGTCATCATCGATCGCCTTCCAGAACCCATCAATCAATTTGCTAAAGACGCCCTCAATGCCGCTCTTTTTGACTGCGGCCGCCCGGTATTGGTCATACCTCCCGTGCCGGTTGCCACGCTTGGAAAGCACGTCGCTATTGCCTGGAAGGATGATAGCCGGGCAATCAAGGCAGTAATTCCGGCGATGCGTTATTTTGGGGCGGCCGAGATCTCCGTTCTCGTGGGCTATCGAGGCGATGTCGTACCGAACGCAATACCCGCGCCTATCTCGGAGAGGGGCGTTTTGGCGAAGCTTTATCCGATCGCAATTGATTCCGATCCTTTCGGACAGGCTTTGCTCGCTAAAGCACGCGAGATTGGAGCCGACCTGCTGGTAATGGGGGCTTACGTGCACAGTCCATTGCGGGAAATGATATTCGGTGGCGTCACTAGATATGTGCTGCATCATGCGGAGCTTCCCGTGCTGATGCGTCATTAACAAACTGATACTGCGGCAGTGATCTATACGGTTATCCCAGCAGCCTCTTTGGGAGCCTTTGCGTCGGTAGAGATTGATGGCTCCGTTGAGGAAACTCCTGTGATCAAGACTTTCCTTCTTTGCGCGCGCCACCATGAAAGCAACGTACGTTCATCGCGCTTTGCTCGCGACCGCTTTTGGGCGGAAATCTGTTTATGACTTGTTTGCGGGGAAATGGGTGCGCGAGCGGCATTATTTCAAGTAACCGGGGCATAACCGGTTGCGTTTGATCGGTCAGGGCGGTTTGATTTACGCGGTGATCTCAGGGAGCTGCGATGAGATCTTGCAAGGGCGGGATTATGATGCCGGGGATTGCGAGGCGGTCTCCGAGATAATCCCAGAAGCTGATTTTGAGCTTTCTACAGGTTATTCTGACGCTGAGCATGGCGTCTCGAGCGTTGCGCCCCTTATCGCTTTTTGTGCCGCCGCTGATTTTACGTCGGGTGACGATGCTGCGGATATCGTTTTCGGAGCCATTGGTATGGAGGGGAATGTCCGGGCGTTTGAGGATCTTGAGGAAGCTCGGTCGATCGGCGTGGATGCGCGCGAGCAGGCGGTCGAGGGTCACGAAGCCGGTCTTGGTCCGGAAGATCCGGTCGAACCGGCGGGCAAATTGTTTGGCTTTTTGAGGGTCGGGATCCAGACACCACGCCTTGATGTCGGTGTAGAGCGACCAGACCCCACTGCGGATCAGCTCTTTCTTGCGGCGCTGGGGTTCAGTGAAGGCGTCGAGCGTGTGAATCAGGCGCTCCATATGAACCCAGCAGCGGGCGTGCTCGCCTAGCGCGAATTGGCCTGCGCCGTCGCTGAGGATGACGGTGTCATCGAGGGTCTGCGCCTCGACCAGACCGCCCCACAGGGCACCTTCGCTGGCGATGCGGAACGGATCGAGAGGACCATCTTTAGGTTCCAGGCCATGGCGGAGCAGATAGCGCTCCCAACTCGCCGCATCATCGAACCGCTTCGGCCGACCGCCATGCAGAGCGTTGGTCGTGACAATCGCCAGGCCGCGCTCCAGCATATAGGCCCGCGAGGCGCCGCCCAGCGCCCACCGGGCCGAGCCACCGTGCAGCAACTGCAGGAAGTTCAACCGGCTCTTCGACCGGGTGGTCGTAAAAGACGCAAACCGATCGTTGCCGATCTGGGTACACACGCCATTGACCCCAGCATGGCGCGCGCCCGTGTCGTCGACGCTCACCCAGCCGGCTGAAGCGAGCCCCGCCCGCAGTACCTGCTGTGCTTCCGCGACAAAGGCGCCGACCTTGCCGGTCAGTATCCGCACGACCTGACGTTTAGAGATCGACACCCCAAAATCGCGCAGCATCGCGACAATCCGCTCAACCGTCGATTGGCCCTGATGATAGAGCGACAGCACCAGGCGCTGCAGCTCAGCTCCAAAATGTCCGTCAATCCCGTCAGGCAGCGGCGCCATGACCACCCGCCCGTCCGGCAAACGCCAACGATCGCGAGAATAACGGATTACTCGCACACCGATCGTCACATCTTGCACAATGAAGCTGGTCCGACCCAGGAAACGCGCTCCTGGGCGCAACACAACCAAGATGGCGCTCTTCACTGATGATCGCTCGGCTGCTGCCCCGACGCTTCGGACTCTGCGCCCGATCCGAACCGCGTTTGGACGACGCCTCCATTCCACTCGGCTTCACCTTCGGTCGAGGGGGAAGCCCCTTAAGCCGACGGATCTCGTCCTTCAAAGCCATGTTCTCAGCCCGAAGACCAGCTATCTCCGTCTGTAGCTGCACAAGCAGATCAAGTACATCTCCTGAGTACAACGGGCCAGTTTCGCGCGGATCCGACATCCTACAACCGAATCACGACCACTCCCAGCGCGCCACTCCTATCTATCCAAAAACCCGAGTCATAATGACGCGCGATAGACACTGCCACCGGTTATGCCCCGGTAACTATTTCAAGAGCTAAGCGATTGAAATAGAACGAGAATTTGTGGCGCACCCGGCGGGAGGGTAACCCACATCCCAAATACCGTTGGGAATTCAAAAGTCTAGTCATATCTTATAGTTAGCAGGCGGCCGCTGTTACACAACAGTGTTACACAGAGGCCTCAATGTCTGGCGTTTCATACCTCGTTCGGCGAGGTGAAATTTATTGGTTCAGGATCCGCGTATCTCGTTCGCTCATCGCTATAGTAGGACGAAAGGAGGTATGGCGCTCGCTCAGTACAGCTGACGTGACCGCCGCACGGCGCCGCCTTGCCCATGTAGTGGTCAGGTGGAATGAGATGGTGGATGTCATCAGCAACGACACGAGGCTATCCCGAGACCAGATCAACGATCTGGTGCGAGACTTCACACAGACCGAGTTCGAGAAGTTTGATGCGCTGAAACGCGCCGTCGTGCTCGCGCCGGAACTCGCCGCTACCCTTCAACAGGAAGTTGCTGACCAGGCCATGACACGCCGGCGGCTTGTCCACTCGATCGCCAACGACAAATACCTTTTTGCGCAAGCCGGATTCGATGAGTTCTTGGAAGCGCGCGGTGTCAGACTGGATCGCTCGGCAGCGGCCTATGGGGAAGTCATACGAGCGCTCGCTGTCGGTCAGCTTGAAACTATCGACCACATGGCGCGAGGGGGCTTCATGGCTATGCCTCAGCTGATCGAGTTACCGCTTTCAGGCCCTGAGGCCACCGACTCTATCCAGCCTCTCCAGATCGCTGCACCGACCAAAAAGTCCAAGGCGATCGCTGATCTTGTCGACCCCTATCTGCGTGAACGTCATCGTGGAGGGATCAGCCATTCCTACGCCAGCGATATCCGCACAGCCATGAACTGGTTCTCTAAGTGGTTCGGTCCGAGCAAGCCGATCGGTACGGTGACGCCGGAGGATATGCGGGGCTTCAAGGACGGTCTGCTTCAGCTCCCCGCTAATTGGTCGAAGAAGCTCAAAGGCATGACGATTCGCGAAGCGGCGAAGCACAATGAAGACGAGCATTTGCCGAAGCTCGAAATTCAGGCTCTTAACTCTAAGCGTTGGATGCCCGTCGCCGACTTCCTGTCCTGGGCACTGCGCGAACTGTACATCACCAGCAATCCTGCCGCCGGCATGAAAATACCAGTTTCCAAGTCCCACAGGAGGGCAAAGCAGCGGGATCAGTTCGAGATTGAAGAACTCATCAAGATCTTCAATGCGCCGGTTTACCGCGGAGCGCGATCGGATAGCACATGGTACGCTTCGGGGAGCTACGAAATTCGTGATCACCGGTTCTGGTTGCCCCTCTTAGCTCTGTTTACTGGCGGACGCAGAGGCGAGCTTTGTCCTCTGCTAGTCGATGACGTCCTCGAGCGTGACGGCATCCTCTGCCTTCGCATCCACGAACATTTCGACGCGAAAGGTGAAAAGCTATCTTCACTGAAAAACGCAGAGTCGGAACGACTGATGCCGGTTCACCTCGAACTCATTAAGATCGGGTTCAAGTCGTTCGTTGAGAAGCGTCGTGCTGATGGAAAACTCCGGCTCTTCGACTGCCCGGAATTCAACAGCTATGACCAGTTCGGTAAGTGGTTTGGTCGGTTGTTGCGGTACGTTGGGGTCAAGACGAGCCGCAACTCGTTCCATTCGTTTCGGCATACGATGGAACAGGCGATGCGTGAGAACATCGATGATTTCACAGCGCGCTGTCGGATCGCCGGCCGGACTGTCAGCCATTCAAGTGATGGGTATGGAAAGGGCCACACCGTGAAGACGCTTTACCCTCAGATTGCGAAAATTGAATACCCGGGACTTGATTTGTCATCATTGTATGAGCCGGCCGACCTGATTGGATGAGGCTGCGTCTAAAGTCCCGGCACACCTGTCTGCAAGGCTGGCCGAACTGGGTACTTCACGACCAGGAGACGCCAGCTGACCGCGGTCCCTGGTTCCACTTAGCGCCCATATTGCCGGTCCCGGCTGAGGCAGCGGTTCGCGAAAGCGGACGCAGTGATGGCAAGACGTTTCCGCCGAAAACGTCGCGAGAAAGATCGGCCGTCAGATTTCAAACTGACCCGCTGCCAAAGGTTTCCACGGTCGAGCGGTGATAAAGTTCACCGCGTTTCTATTCTCCACAACCGATTGTTTGCCCGGTGGGTGTGATCGTACAGGTATTACCTTCGCTGTCGGTCGAGTGGATGCCAGCCGCATCGGACCACGATTTTACTGAATATGAGTTTCCCTCGCTATCGTGGCTCTCGATAACGTGTTCGCCGCCGGGGCCGGTGGAGGAACCACTATCCACGGAGTACGTATGGCCCTCTGAGTCATGGGAGGAGATGTGCACGTTTCCTGCCGCGTCCGTATAGCTGTCGGTACAGACCTGATAAGAGCCGGAGCCATAGCATTCACAGCGCGCACTCGGCACCATCATGAATGCTCCGACGAGAGCAGCGCACGAAAAAACGGTAAGTCGCCTCATCAACTGTTCCCTATCGTTGCGTCCCGGTCTTCCATTCACGAAGAGCCTGTATCGAAGCGAGCCCCGCAAAAACGGCATTTCACCGCTTCATGCCGTATCATCTCGGCGCACTCAGGGCATTTTTTCATATGCCCCTCCTGCACGGCTGCGATTTCGTCGGTGGCCTGTCGTTTCTGAGAGTCTTGGAGACAGCGACAGGCTTCGCGTTAGCGCGCTGGAGGTCGATGACTGTCTGGACTTGGGCTGACACCGGCTCTGGAGAAATCGCCGCAGGAGTGGCCCTTATGGTGGCTTCCAGGGGCGTACCTGGCTTGGCTGGCGCAAGCCGGTATTGAACGACCTTTTTGTCGGCTGCCAGCTTTGCCCAATAGCCTCGCGGAGGCGCCGGAACATCCAGTCGCTCACAGATCTTCTGAAGACCGCGCCCGGAGATTCCATATTCTTTGGCGAGGCGATCGATCGGTGTGGCCCAGATGAGATCGTATAGCGCTTGGCGAGTGAGAGTGACGGGTGAATTGGGTTCAGTCATGGCTGCCTAACGAGTGCGAGGATGTTCCCACGCTAAGGCGGCTACGCTCAGTGAATCAATCGCGGTTGAGCATTCATTGCTCTCTGTCTGACCGGTTGGGTGATTAACGCTGCTGCTGCTGATCATGGAGCCACAGTCTTATCGTTGTCGCAGAGCTTGCGCCGGATTGAATGCCAATTGTCCTGGCCTTGTGGATGGTCGCTGCCGGACAAATCGGAAATCATTTCCGTTTTGGATCGATAGATGAACGAGCCTGCCGGGCGATCACGAAGACCGGTTTGAGAACTCTGGCCGGCGGAGCGCCGAATATTCCTGCCGGACGGCTGGCATTATCCGGACTCGGGCTTGGTGGGGATATGGAGTCCTAG